>NZ_JBNPXF010000002.1:0-201433 GCF_050433445.1 Kroppenstedtia sanguinis
GTAGTGCCCATGGCGCAAAGGTCGCTTTGCACCCACAGGGCACAAGTCTCGCCAGAGTCGCTTCCGCTCCCAGGTCTCGCTTTGGCAGCACACGACTCCCTTCCGCTGCCCATTTTCTGGTTAATCAACAGCCCTGTTATTTTTTATAAGAATCTTTTCATTAGGAGGCCGATTTCATGTGCACAAAACGATCCTCCAGGCTTTGCCTGTTCCTTCTCCCGGTTCTGTTGACCTCCTTCCTGATCTCAACAGAACCTCAGGAGGCCCTCGCTAAAACCCCAACTGGTTGTTTGGACTCCAGTGTATCTGTCACTCCTGAGGAGGAACGAATCACCGAGGGGACTCCCATCCCCCAGCAGATTCTAAAGGAGAGCCGTTTCGATCGATATGTAAAACGATTTGAACAGGATCTCTGTTCCACCTCCCATTTGCAAACCGCAGAAAAAATAGTGGAGAGACACGGCACCCAGCTGTGGAAAACCGCAGTCGATCGTGCCCAGGGTAAACGCCCCGATCTCGGGACCCTAGATCGTTATGACGACCGTCCCCTCTACTGGGCCCGATTGCATATGACCCGGGCGCTTCGGCAGTGGAAACCCGACTTCTCCCTTACTCAAGCCCAACGGCAGGAACTTCTAAAGAAATTGGAATACACCTCCCGTGGTATCACTTCCGTTCAGTTTCCCAAAGAAAAAGGGACGAAGCGAATTTTGGTCAGCGGATTTGATCCCTACCGGCTGGAGCAGGAGTTCCGGCGTAGTAATCCTTCAGGGGCTTCCGCACTGCAGCTTGATGGGATGCGGCTCCGGACGGAAGACGGACCCGCAATCATTCAGGCCGTTAACTTCCCCGTCCGTTGGCAGGACTTTGAAGATGGAATCGTGGAAGATGCCTTCGGTCCCCACCTGACCCCAGGACCTCATCAGATCGACCTGATGATGACCATCAGTCAGGGAGGCCCCCGTCGTATGGCTATTGAAGGTTACGCCGGACGCTGGCATACCGGCATCGACAACCGCTTGGAATCCCGAGAGGAAGTCACGCCTCCGGTCTCCCACTGGCCCATGCCCGATCCGCTACCAGAATTCATCGAAACGACTCTACCTGTGCAGGCGATGATCGACGCCGATACAGGGCCTTGGCCGGTGGTACGGAACGATGAGGTATGTGAATGGTTGCCCCCGAATTTCACTGATCCACCTTCTTGCCATGAGAAAGGCCCGACGCCAGGCTCCAAAGCTCGCTCCGGTGGCGGTGGCAGCTATCTTTCCAATGAAAGCCAGTACCGTTCCAATCGCCTCCGGCTCGGACTCGGTGCGCAGGATCTTCCCGGTGGACATCTGCATAACGCAGAATTGGAATTCTATCCGGAGGATCCTTCCCGTCATATCGACCCGGACTTCCAACACCACCGAAAAGTCACTGTCGATCAGACCGTCTCCTTGGTAAAAGCAGCCGCCCGTGCGGTGCATTAAATCAGAACATCCCCCTCTCCATCGGAAGAGGGGGATTTATGAGTTCACCTTGATCCCACATCCATCCTATAATTTCATACAGGTATCCTCCTTCCCACAGGGCTGTTGTAACCAAAAAATAGGTGGAGGAAACTAAATTGATCTTTCGCTCTTCCCATTGCTCCCATCGTAAAATATGGCTTGAGGGGACGGGGTTGGTGGGAGGGCTACGATCTTTTGCAAAGAGCGCAAAGGCTCTTCACCGTCCCACCATCCCGCCCTGATTTCCTACCTAAAATAGGGCTAATCAGCATGCCTGTCCTTCCCAATTCTATTTATATAATAGAACCAGACCATCCAATCGAAAGAAGGGATCATCCACATGAACCAATCTGAATATCTCTCACATGATGCAACCGCCTTGGCGGAAGCGATTCAGCAGAAGGAAGTTTCACCGCGGGAATTGGTTGAAGCCGCTTTTGCCCGGTTGGAGGAAGTTAATCCCCAACTGCAAGCGGTGATTCGGACGAGACGGGAAAAGGTGCTGCGGGAAATCGATGCACTTGACCCTTCCCAACAGCCCTTTGCCGGTGTGCCAATCCTGTTGAAAGATATCTCCCAGGCGGTAGCCGGAGAGCCCTTGACGGCGGGTGCCCGCCTGTTATCCTCCCAAGTGGCCCAACAGGATTCCCATCTGGTCGCCAAGCTCCGGGAGGCAGGCTTTCTTTTTCTCGGACAGACCAACACACCGGAATTCGGGCTGAAAAATATTACGGAACCCGAACTCTATGGAGCCACCCGAAACCCGTGGAATCCCGCCTATTCACCAGGGGGATCCAGCGGGGGCTCAGCAGCAGCCGTAGCTTCCGGAATAGTTCCCTTGGCGGGGGCCAGTGATGGAGGCGGCTCCATCCGCATCCCTGCCTCCTTCACCGGTTTGTTCGGCTTAAAGCCGACTCGGGGCCGGACCCCTGTCGGACCTGGGGTGGGACGTCAGTGGCAGGGGGCATCCATCGACTTTGTGCTCACCCGTTCCGTGCGAGACAGTGCCGCATTGCTGGATCTGTTGCAAACGATCCAACCTGAGGCGGCTTTCCAGACTCCCTTGTTTGACGGAAGTTTCCGCGAAGATATGAAGCAGGGAAGCCAACCCCTTCGCATCGCCTTTACCACAGCTTCCCCGGTGGGAACCCCTGTCAGTGAAGAGGCTAAGCAAGCAGTACACAAAACCGTGGCATGGTTGAAAGCACAGGGACATCAGGTGGAGGAGAAGGAGACCGGCATCGATGGCATCCGCCTGATGCAGGATTACTATCTGATGAACAGTGGCGAAATGGCGACGATGGTGGCATCCATGGAAAAATCACTCAACCGCCGGATCACAGCACAGGACATGGAAATCGTCTCCTGGGTGTTGAGTGAAGCCGGTAAGAAAGTGACTGCAGCAGAATATGCGGCCAGCCTCACTTCCTGGGATACCGCGGCGGCGAAAATGGCGGAGCTTCACCAAACCTATGATCTCTATCTCACCCCCGCGTCAGCCGATGCCGCACCCCAGGTGGGCAAGTTGACCCATACCCCACAGGAAGCAGAGGAACTCATGAAGGTCAGTCAACTGAGCCCATCGGAACAACAGTCCCTGATCTATGATATGTTTTTGCCCAGTCTCACCTATACCCCCTTCACCCAACTGGCCAACCTCACGGGACAGCCTGCCATGAGTGTCCCTGTCCACCTCACAGCGGATCATCTCCCCCTCGGGGTTCAATTCATCGCCCCGAAAGGCATGGAAAACCGCCTGCTCCAGCTGGCATACACCCTGGAGCAATCAGAGCTGTGGGTCGGGATGAAAGGCAATCCTTTCATGGAGTAAACAGATTCATACGGGCAGGGCTGTTGATTAACCAGAAAATGGGCAGCGGAAGGAGTCGTGTGCTGCCAAAGCGACCTTTGCGCCACAGGCACTACAATCCAAAGGAGCTGAAGCTCTAGATGAAGGTAGCCATCCTACCCAGCGGAGAATCTGGAGGGAGGGCGTTTAGGGGCAACATCTTCCCTGTGTTGCTTCCGTAAGGCTTTGCCCCTGCCCGATGGTCAGATTTGGAGCGGCCAGTTTTCACTTCCTTGCCGGATGGCAACCGGAGCGTGGTAGAACACGATCTCCCCACCCAAAATATGGCTAATCAACACGCCTGTCATACGGGATTTAATCCCCGTTCAGTTAGGAAAAGATTTGCAAGCTGAAAAACTTGTCGTCGATCCCCAGTAACGTAAAAACCCCCGGGGATCGACGACAATTTTCAAGGGGGCAATATACCTGGTGTGACAAGGAATTTTAAATCCCCGCTTGTTTCCGGTAGAGCATTTGTGTATCGTAGAGTTTAAGAAGGAATGGCTGAGTATCGGTGTTTGGATGGGTTTGTAACGTACCTATGAGGAATTGAAACTTATGTCGCAGATTGGCAGATGGACTACGTGAAATGTTTGTAACGTACCTATGAGGAATTGAAACAAAGCGGCACGGATAGCAGCCCTATCGTTCAACGCAGTTTGTAACGTACCTATGAGGAATTGAAACGATACCACCGTCAGGAACCTGAAAGACCGGCTCAGGTTTGTAACGTACCTATGAGGAATTGAAACGGGTGCTATTTTGAAAGTCCGAGACCCGGAATCTGGGTTTGTAACGTACCTATGAGGAATTGAAACGGGACTGGGTAGTATTGGCCCCTCACCTTCTCTTTGAGTTTGTAACGTACCTATGAGGAATTGAAACTCTGAAACACCTTGCCCCCCGGGCATATCCATCGTGTTTGTAACGTACCTATGAGGAATTGAAACACAAACCTCTCCAATTCCTCTTCCGGAGCCTGGGCAAGTTTGTAACGTACCTATGAGGAATTGAAACTTGAAAATCGAAGTTTGGCTTTGTCTTTTAGGATTCGGGTTTGTAACGTACCTATGAGGAATTGAAACAAAAGTCCATTTTCCGTCGAGTAGGGTGGTTTTGAACGTTTGTAACGTACCTATGAGGAATTGAAACTGCCTATCGAAGCGAAAAAGAGAAGAAGAAGATGAGAGTTTGTAACGTACCTATGAGGAATTGAAATAGGATCAGGGGGAGTAGTCTTGAAGATCATTTCACTTTCGGAGAAACGGGCACAGAAAAAATCTAGTGGAACGTCAACTCCTGAAAAGCGGGCACAGAAAAGCCAAGCATTAAACCAAGCAAACCAAGAAATTAAGAAGGAAACCGGAATTGACTTTGTGAAAATGCTTCTGGGAGATAAAGAAGAAAAAAAGCGCTTTGAGATGAAACGGTATCAAGAGAGACTAGATAACGATGAATAAAAAAAACGCCTTTTCTCAGAAAAGACGTTTTTTTATAGGTATCTCAGTTTGTAGCGTACATCTACCTATGAGATCAGATCATACAATTGGCAATTTCCCTTGATCACATCGTTTTATACCATCCCTATCAGGAAATTGAAGCCCATACAGGGGATTGAGCGTATTCATGGATGAGTGTTAACATCTGAATCACTCGCCTCTGAAAAACAAAAAGAAGCTGGCCGGGGAAGGATTCCCTGTCCAGCTTTTTTGATTTCTACACTCACGGTTTCACATGGATTACCGAGAGACGGGGTTCAGATCAGACACCTGGATCCATCGTCCGCTCTGGGCGGACTTTTCCACCGCTGCCAGCACCCGTTGATTCTGCAGACCGTCCTGAAAATTAGGGGAGGGGCTGACGCCCTCAGCGATGCCCTTCATCAACTCGCTGAACAGATTGATAAAGGTGTGTTCATAGCCGATGATATGCCCCGAAGGCCAGTAAGCAGCAGCATAGGGATGCTCCTCCTCAGTGCAGTTGATGGTGCGGAACCCCTGCAACCCCGGTGCGTCCTCCTCCAGATAAACCTCCAGGTTATTCATGTTCTCCAGATCCCAGCGGAGGGAACCCTTTTCCCCGTTAATCTCAAACCGGTTGCCGTTACGATTTCCCCCGGCGAAGCGGGTGGCTTCAAAGACGCCGATGGCACCGCTTTCAAAACGAGCCATCCAAAGAGCCGCATCATCCACATCTACTACGCCCCGGTTCCCGGCTTCCCTTTGGGCCTTCAACCCACCGCTCATCTCGCCCAGGGGACGCTCTTTGATAAAGGTTTCCATCATACCGGACACTTCTTGAAACTCCCCGACCAAGAAGCGAGCCAGATCCAAAATATGTGCACCGACGTCCCCGAGGACACCGGAGCCGGTCACTTCTTTGCGCAAGCGCCAGACGAGTGGGAATTGGGGATCCATAATCCAATCCTGCAGATATTGACCTCGGATATGGTAGATCCGGCCTAGCCGTCCTTCGTCAATCAGCTTTTTGGCGAATTGCACCGCTGGAGCAAAACGATAGTTGTGGCACAGCATATGGACGGTTCCCGACTTTTGCACGGCCTCCACCATGCGCTCTGCCTGCTCCACCGTCATCGCCAAGGGTTTTTCACAGACGATATGCTTGCCTGCCTCCGCCGCAGCGATAGCCATCTCGGCGTGGAGGTGGTTGGGTGTGACGATATCGATCAGGTCGATGTCTTCCCGTTCCAGCAGGCGGCGCCAATCGGTTTCCGTGGAGGCCCACCCCCATTGTGTTGCCGCCTGTTCCACTCCCGCCCGGTCGCGACCGACCAGGGCCTGCTGCACTGGAACCACGTCGTTCTCAAAAAAGAAGGGCAAGTCCCGGTAGGCATGGCTGTGCGCTTTGCCCATAAATTTGTAACCGACCATCCCGATCCGGACTTGCTTTTTGCTTACGCCCACCAGATGTCACCCACCCTCTCTTGAATCAATATGTTTTTCAGGAAGGAGACGGCTTTTTGAAACCCTTCCTCCACCGACATCAGGCTGTCTTCATGTTCAATGCTGATCGCCCCTTGGTAACCGACCAATTGCAACGCACTGATAATCTCTTTCCAGGTTTCCTCTCCATGCCCGTAACCCACGGTGCGGAAAATCCAAGACCGATTCAGTTCGTCCCGGTAGCTCTTCGTGTCCAGGACGCCGTTGGAAGCCGTATTGTACGGATCGATCCCGGTATCCTTGGCGTGAAAATGATACAACGCCCCCGCTTGGCTCAGCTCCTTAATCGCCAATACGGGGTCCATCTGCTGCCAAAAGAGATGGCTTGGATCAAAGTTGACCCCAATCTGATCCCCGCACTGTTTCCGCAGACGGAGCATCGTCTCGGTGTTGTACACAACAAATCCCGGATGAGGTTCAATCGCCACCCGCACTCCCTGTTGCTTTAAGAACTGATTCTGTTCCTTCCAATAGGGAATCACTTTTTCTTCCCACTGCCACTCCAGTACAGAAGCAAACTCCTCTGGCCAAGGACAAGTGACCCAGACCGGGTTCTGGGAGTGTTCCGA
Organism: Kroppenstedtia sanguinis; assembly: GCF_050433445.1. Classification (NCBI taxonomy): domain Bacteria; kingdom Bacillati; phylum Bacillota; class Bacilli; order Caryophanales; family Thermoactinomycetaceae; genus Kroppenstedtia; species Kroppenstedtia sanguinis. The sequence goes on from NZ_JBNPXF010000002.1 coordinate 6,878, forward strand.
TTCTCCTGGACACCCGGAGAAGGTGATGACCGTTTCCACTCCCAGTTTAGCGGCGAGGCGAACAGTCTGTTCAAAGTTCTCATGAGCCCGCTGGGCAATCTCCGAATTGGGATGGAGCGGATTTCCGTGGCAACTTAAGGCACTGATTTGCAAACCCCGGCTTTCCACAGCTTGTTTAAAATGATTTAATCGGCTTTCATCTTCCAACAGATTTTGTGGGTTGCAGTAACGGTCCCCCGGAAATCCTCCGGTACCGATCTCCACGGTCTCCAGACCGCTTTCTGCAATATAGTCCAAAGCTTCCTCCAAGGACTTGTCCCCGAATAAAACGGCAAACACACCTAATTTCATCTGAAGTTCCCCCTTCAGAAGTGATGAAAAATGAAAAATTCTTCCTATATATCACAATATATTGAGAACATTCGATACAGAAATCACCTTATCACCGCTCCCCCCCTTTGTCAATCAATTGAATAAAGAGAGGCTATCCCTACCAGATAAAATGGGACTCTTAGATCTCACATCCTGCATGGCCATTGGGCTTGCCGTGTTTTTAAAACTATTTTCTTTGCACAAAGCCTCTCCCCCTCTGACATCTTATTGAGATTGAACCTTTATCTCATCTTCTACAGAAATGATATAATAGTCTGCATACATAAAGACAGACCACTTACCGAACAAGGAGAGGATCGGAGATGCTAGAGCATGATTTAGTGAGAAAACAACAATCGGAAAGAACATTGTGGGAACACGGAATTCCGATTGATCCCGAGTTGAAATACGTGGGGAATTTTCAATTCAAGTCGCCACAGGAAGCCGCGAGGCGGGCCTTGGTTTTTCATTCTCTTCTGGGCGTGATTTTTTATCACCGGCCGCTGGATGTGGTGGAATGGGTAAGAGAGGAAGGCTTGTGGGAGGAATTAACCCCAAGGGAGAAAGAGATCTTCCAAATTCCACTTATGGAGGATGAAGGGGAGAGGGTTTGGAAGTTGAGGAGCATGCAATCCAACCGGATCACTTGGCGGATGGAGGCACTGTACGCCTTGTTGTGGTCATTGGGAAAAATAGACATCTTGGGCTGGCCCTCTGGTCAGAGTGATGCGGACCCAGTGGGAAGTGCAGTACCCCAGTTGGGAGAATCGACGAAATCCTTTATCGAAAATGCAGAGCTTCGCCCACTGGCCGAAATCGCGGATCAGGCCGATCTGATGTTTCGGCTGACCCATGCCTTGCAGAAGGCAAAAGAAGAGGATGGAGAAGCTCCTCAAGGGGTGGAACCGTTTACGGTTTATGAGTGGCATCTCGCTCTGCAATGGATCTGCCATGGTTGGGAGTGGGCGGAAATTACCGGGTGAGTATCGCGCAAATCCCGCCTCCCGAATCACCATTTTCCAGCAACGTATGGTTTTCACCAGGGCTGTTGATAATGAACCATAAAGTGGATGACAGAAGCGAAACGACCCCTTTCGCTCTTCCCATGACCCCCATCGTAAAATATGACTTGAGGGAACGGGGAGGGTGGGAGGGCTACGATCTCTTGTAAAGGGTGCAAAGGCTCTTCACCGTCCCACCCCACCCGACCTTATTTACTATCCAAAATATAGCTAATTAACACGCCTGTTCTCTGTGATATTTTCGAAATGTCGTACAGGTGGTAAAAAAAACCGGTGAACCTCCTTGCGAGATCCACCGATTTTAGATTATGGATGATACCCCTTTCACTGAGATTGATAGGTATCCATTTTCACGTCTGACATGGTGCCCACCCTGAATCCTTTCCCTATTTCAACTAGAAACTTCGGCAAAGGATGATATTGATATTCCTCTTCACAAAAGTTTACTCAAAGATTTCATAGTGGAGTGAAGGGAGCAGAGAGAGGGAATCGACTTTCATCGAAACCTGAAAACCCCCAGCTCTCTTGTTCAGAAGAAGCGGGGGCAGTTCGGTTCGATAAACCCTCAAGTCAACTCCAGAAGCAACCTCCCCGGATCGGCGGTGTAGGAGCCAAGGGTTTGGGTAAAGCGAATGGCGTCAGCTCCGTCGAGAACCCGATGGTCAAAGGAAAGAGAGATATTCATGCGCCAGCCAGGGGCCAGCTGACCATTTTGGACCACCGGCCGCTGTTCCACAGGGTGCAGAGCCAGGATCGCCACTTCCGGCGGGTTGATGATGGGAGTGGCAAAGTGACCCCCTAAAGCACCAGCATTGCTGACCGTAAAGGTGCTTCCCTTCATCTGGTCCAGTAGCAGACGCCCCTGACGGGCAGCCTCCGTCAACTCCCGAAGTTCCTCGGCGATTTGCAAGATGCTTTTCTGATCTGCATCCCGGATTACCGGAACGAGCAGGCCCCGGGGGGTGTCAGCGGCCACTCCTAGGTGGATGGAGGTGAAGCGACGGACCTCCATCTTTTCCTCATCGAAATGAACGTTCAACAGCGGGTGACTTTTCAGAGCAACGGCGATCGCCTTGAGCAGGATCGGTAGGTATCCCACCGAGGAAGCACCGGATCCGGACTTCTCCTTGAGCCGATTCCGCCATGCCACCAGCCCTTCCGCCTCCAGTTCGTCAAAATGAGTGGCATGAGGCTTTCGGGTGACAGATAAAAGCAATCGCTCCGCGATCACCCGACGAGTCGGGGAAAGAGGCTCTCCCTGGATCTCCCCGGTATCTCTCGCCTGCTCCCTATCTTCTGTCCAGGAAACTTCTCTAGCAACTGGATTCTCAGGGGCTTCCTTGCCCCTCCGGTCCGCCAAGCGAACCACGCCCTGGGACTCCGCCAAGGAGGCGGCCACCTTGCGAACATCCTCCTTGGTCACTCGTCCTTCCGGGCCGGTACTGGTCACCTGTTGAATCTCGACACCGAGATCCCGAGCGAGACGGCGGGTGGAGGGAGCCGCCAGCACCCGACGACGAGGGGCAGATGTAGCTTCCTCCACCGGGATAGAACGGAGGGGAGGAGGGCTTTCTGCCGAAGCCGGGGCGGTCTCCGTTGCCGCCGCGGCCTCCCGCTGAGCCGACTCGTTGGATTCGTTGTCGGTGTCAATCTCCAACAACACTTCTCCCACCGCCACCTTCTCCCCTTCTTTCCAGGGGAGGTGACCCACCTTTCCTGAAGCGGGAGCGGGGAGCTCCACCACCGCTTTGTCCGTCTGCATCTCGACCACTGGCTGATCGGAAGCGACTCTTTCTCCTTCCTGCACCAGCCAGCGGATCACCTCGGCCTCTGTCATTCCTTCACCCACATCTGGTAGCCTGAACTTGACACCCATGCGCTCGCCTCCCTCAAAAGTGGATCACTTTCTGGACTGCCACCTCAATCCGCTGAGGATCCGGACGAAAATCATCTTCCAGGGCAAACATCGGAACCGGCACATCATATCCTGTCACCCGCTCCACCGGAGCCTCCATCCACAGAAAAGCCAGCTCGTGAATCCGGGCCGCCAATTCCGCCCCTAGGCCTGCCGTCTTCGCGGCCTCATGGATAATCACCGCCCGCCCGGTTTTCTTCACCGAAGCCACCAGGGCTTCCTCGTCCAAGGGATATAGACTCCTGAGGTCCAGCACTTCACAGGAGATCCCCCGCTCTGCACAGGAGTGAGCCGCCTGTTGTGCCACTGGAACCATCCCACCCCAAGCGATCAGAGTGACATCCTCCCCCTCCCGCACGGTTCGCGCCTTCCCGATGGGCACCTCATACCACTCCTCAGGTACTTCCCCCCGGAGGGAGCGATAGATTTTCATCGGCTCCAGATAGATCACCGGATCCGGATCCCGGATGGCTGCCAGGAGCAACCCTTTGGCATCCGAGGGGGTAGAAGGGACCACTACCTTCAGACCCGGTGTGTGGACAAAGAAAGATTCAGTGGAGTCCGAGTGCAGTTCCGGCGCCCGGATCCCCCCACCGTAGGGCACTCGGATCACCAGCGAGGCAGGGTATTGCCCCTGGGTCCGGGTGCGCAGACGAGCAGCATGGCTGACGATCTGTTCAAAGGCCGGGTAGATAAAACCCATAAACTGAATCTCCGCCACTGGCCGCAGGCCATTGATCGCCATCCCGATCGCCGTCCCCACAATCCCCGACTCCGCCAGAGGAGTGTCGATCACCCGCTCTTCGCCAAAGGTTTCCCACAATCCTTCCGTCGCCCGGAACACGCCCCCGTTCTTTCCGACATCCTCTCCCAGAACCACCACTTCCTCATCCTGTTCCATTGCCTTCCGCAACCCATCGTTGATCCCTTGAATCAAAGTTTTTTCAACCATCCCTTTTCCCCTCCTGCAACCATTCGGCCTGCTGCCGGCGAAATTCCGGCGGAGGTACCTCATAGACATGGGCAAACAGGTGATCCGGCGAGGGAGCGGGACTGGACTCCGCCTCTTTCACCGCCTGTTCCACCGTTTCTGCGCAGTGCTCTTCCCATTCCTGAATTTCCGACTCTGTCAGCAATCCCTCTGCCAGCAGAAGCTTCTCCAGACGGGGGAGAGGATCTCGGTTTTGCACCCACTCTTCCACTTCGGCAGGTTCCCGATAGCGGGTGGCATCATCGGCAGTGGTGTGAGAACCCTTTCGGTAGGTGACCGCCTCGATCAGAGTGGCTCCCTGTCCGTCCCGGGCACGCTTCACCGCTTCTGCCATCGCCGTGTAAATTGCCAATACATCATTCCCATCCACACGGATCCCCGGAATATTGTAGGCAGCCGCTCGTTCCGCCACGGTGGGAGTCGCCGATTGTCGGGTAAAAGGGACGCTGATGGCATAATGATTGTTCTGGCAGAAGAAAATAACGGGTAAGCGAAATACCCCCGCGAAATTACAAGCTTCGTGAAAATCCCCTTCCGATGTGGCTCCATCGCCGAAGTAGGCAACGGAGATGGCGGACTCCTTTTTCAAACGAGAAGCCCAAGCCGCACCCACCGCCTGGGGCATCTGTGTAGCAATGGGGACATAGGGGGGCAGGAGTCGCACTCCCGGTGGAGCCTGATTCCCTTCGATCCGACCCATCCAACACAGAAGGATTTGTGACAGGGGCATCCCGGCAATCAGGGTGACTCCATGATCCCGATAGCTGGGAAAGATCCAATCTTCTGCAGAGAGAGCCAGAGCACTGCCCACTTGGGCGGCCTCCTGCCCTTCCAAGGGAGCATAGGTGCCGATCCGACCCTGCCGTTGCAGAATGATCGCCCGCCGGTCAAAGGTGCGGACTTGAACCATCCAACGGTGGAAATCCAACTTTCGCTCCCGAGGCAGATCTTCCCACACTTGCCGGCCTTCAGAACTTAACTGTCCATCTGGCGTAAGATATTGTCGGTCGACCCGATCCATCTGTTTGATCATCTTCCCGCCTCCTCTCAGGCCCGACGATCCAGACCGAGAAAGATCCGTTTCAGATCCGTCGCCTGCTGTAACCGTTCCAGAACCAACCGATCCGCCGCCCGACAGGTGGGCAGGTCTTCCTTCCTGGACAACTCATAGATCCGTAGCAACATATCATAGATCCCCCGTGTCTTTTCCATCACCCGCTCATAGCTGTAACCCTCCAGTTCGTCCGCCACCTGGATCAGACCCCCGGCATTGACCAGATAATCCGGAGCGTACAGGATTCCCTTTTCATGTAGCCGATCCCCGTGACGATCCGCTTCTAGCTGGTTGTTGGCCGAGCCAACGACAGCCGAACAGCGAAGTTCCTCCAGGGTATCGTCACGGATCACCCCACCGATGGCACAAGGGGCAAAAATATCGCAGTCCGCCCGGTGGATCTCTCCTACAGGCATCACTTCCACCTCAGGATGGCGAGCCTGGATCCTGTCAGTTCTTTCTGAAGAGACATCCGCGATCACACACTGGGCACCTTCCTCCAGCAAGTGCTCCACCACCCGGGCTCCCACCTTGCCTACCCCCTGCAGGGCGACGGTTTTTCCCTTCAGGCTCTCCTTTCCCCACAGATGGCGTGCAGTGGCCCGGAACCCCTGCATCACCCCGTAAGCCGTCGGAATGGAAGTATCCCCGCTACCCCCGTGGCTTTCCGGCAACCCAGCAAAGGACTTCGACTCCCGAGCGGCATGGACAAAGTCCTCTGGTGAGGTTCCCATATCAGTTCCCGTAAAGAAGCGCCCATTCAATCCTCCGACGAAGCGGCCTAGAGCTCGGAACAATTCTGGACTTTTATCCTGGTTCGGGTCACCGATCACCACAGCTTTGCCACCCCCGTAATCCACATCAGCCAAACCACATTTATAGGTCATGCCCCGGGAAAGACGGAGCGCATCCTTCAGTGCTTCCTCTGTCGAGGGATAGGGAATCATGCGGCAGCCGCCTAGAGCCGGACCCATCGTCGTGTCGTGAATGGCAATAATCGCCTTCAGTCCCGATCCGGGATGGCGGCAAAAAATTACTTGCTCATGGTTCCCTTCCTCCATCATTGCAAACACATCTTTCATCCCGATCGGTTGATCCCTCTCTTCACTTCGGTCCGTGTGTTCCTTTGCCTGGGTCTGTAGATTGCTTTCGAAGACTTTCATCGCCATCACCCTTGTCCTTTTGTAAAGTGAAAAGGTCACCTATCGAGCGACCGCTCGGAATGTAACCCTGTAAATATAGGCCTCATCGCGATCTCTATCACAAGATATGCGCCCAAAGGCGAGGAAGTTCAGCTTTCATTTCATTTTCCTTGAAAGCGGGGAGAGCGTTTTTCCACAAAGGCTTGAACTCCTTCCCGAAAATCCTCTGTCTTACCGGCCCGATCCTGCAACTGGGCTTCTCGCTCCAGAGCTTCCTCCAGATCGGATTCCATCGACTGATGGAGGGCCTGCTTGGTCCAACCGATCGCCCGGGTCGGTGCCTGCGCCAGTTTGCGAGCCAAGGCAATGCTCTCCTCTGTCAAGCGGTCGTGAGGGACCAGCTGGTTGGCCAATCCGATCTGCACTGCCTCCTGTGCTTCCACATCCCGGCCGGTGACCAAAAGCTCCATCGCCCGTCCGAACCCGATCAGTCGCGGTAAAAACCAACTGGAGCCGCTGTCTGGTACGAGACCGATACGGACAAAAGCCTCAACAAATTTCGCCCGGTCCGATACAATCCGCAGATCACAGGCCAAAGCCAAGCTGCAACCTGCACCGGCAGCCACTCCGTTGACGGAAGCGATCACCGGTTTTTCCATCTCCGCCAGGACTCGGATCAGGGGATTGTACCGTTCCCGGACACTCTCTCCAAGGGAGAAATTTCCGATGTTGGGATCGGAGCGATCGTTCAGATCTTGCCCTGAACAGAAGGCTTTGCCCGCACCGGTGATTACCAATGCCCGCACATTGGCATCCGACGCCGCTTCTGTCAATACCTCCATCAAAGACCGACCCATCTCCCCATTCAAGGCGTTATAAACCTCAGGACGGTTCAGAGTGATCACCCCCACGCCCTCCTCCAAATGCCAGGTGATCGGGTCCCCCTCAAATTTCACTGCTCATGACCTCCTTTATTTTCCCCGAAACGTAGGGCGACGCTTTTCTGAAAAGGCTTGCATACCTTCCTTTTGATCTTCCGTGGAAAAAAGAAAGTAAAAAAGCTTCTGCTCATAATCCAATCCCTCTGTCAATCCGACCTCTGCCGCTTTCGATACCGCTTGTTTGGCGAGTCGGAGAGCAACAGGAGGTTTGGAGGCCAGCTCCTCCGCTAATTTTGTCGCTTCCTCTTCTAATGCCTCCTCCGGAACCACCCGATTGATCAAGTGGGCTTGAAAAGCCTCTTGGGCTGTAATCGGTTTTCCAGTCAGCACCATCTCCATCGCCCGGGCTTTTCCCACTGCTCGGGTCAAACGCTGGGTCCCGCCAGCGCCCGGCATCACTCCGATATTGATTTCCGGTTGACCGAACTGAGCCGATTCCGATGCCAGGATCAGGTCACAAGCCAGAGCCAACTCGCAACCTCCCCCCAGAGCATATCCCTGCACTGCGGCTACTATGGGCTTGGAGATCTTTCGAATCCGATCCCAATCGACAAAGGGATCCAAGCGAAGCATCTCCACCGCTGTCGCCTGGGCCATCTCCTCGATATCTGCCCCAGCGGCAAAAGCTTTCGGCCCACCCAGCAACAGGATGGCGCCTATGTGTTCGTCCCGATCCCAGCTTTCCAGTTGCTCGACCAGATCCGCCACCATCTGGCGGTTCAAAGCATTGAGCACCTCCGGGCGGTGAAGTCGGATCCGGCCCACCCCCTTTTCAGTGGACACCTTGAGAAAATCGGATTTCAACTGTGTCATCCCCTTCCAACGTCGTAAAAGCGCTTACATTTTGATGAATTTGGATTTTGCAGTTTATTCTCTCTACAGGAACTATTTTATCAAATGCACCTCCCCTCGGCTAGCAAGGTGCTTTACAGGGATAAAGCAAAAGAAAAAAGCCCTTTCGGGCTTCCTGTCACAGAACATGACTGCCGGTCTCCTCCAGACATTCCCGGCAAACGATTTTCCCCCTGAACTGGTATAAGGATTCACTGGAATCACAAAAGATACAGGAGGGATTATACTTCCGCATCACAATCTGCTCGTGGTCCACAAAGATTTCCACACCATCATGGGCTTGAATATTCATGGTTTCCCGCAATTCCTTGGGCAAAACGATCCGGCCCAGATGGTCCACTTTTCGGACGATCCCGATTCCTCGCATCAATTCATTCCCCCATACCCCGATTTAACAAGCGAAAAGGGAGAGTGCGGCTTGCAGAGTCGGGTGGGGGAGAATCCCTCAAGCTTACCCCGTTTATGTTTACCAGCAATTTCAAGTCACTGGACGTTTGTCTGGTTTCCATGATCTGGGTAAACTTCGTTCTCCTCTGCACCCGAGGAGCTGTTATCTTCATCAGTTCCATGATCTGATGGTGGATCTTCCACTTCTTTATCGGATGGTTTAGGTTTGTCCTCTTTCGGTGCAGGTTCTTTCTTGGCTGGATGCTCCTTCACCGGATCCTTTTCAGCCTTATCCTGCTTCCCTTCGTTTTTGTGATCCTTATCTTCGTCCGATGGATTTTGTGAATCTACATCCTTGGAATCCGCCGGGTCCTCATCCGGATCCGGCTCTATTTCCGGATCTTGATTATTCATCATCTCCAACCATTCATCTTCCGTCAGTGGATATTTCTCCTGGAAGGATTCCAGAATGGCCACCAACTCCGCGGAATGATTGTCGATTTCATCGATCTCGATCTCCGTTCCTTCTTTACAAGCTAAGAGCCACAAAGCATACTTTGTTGGAGACACCTCGTACTCTTTGGCCCGGCTCTTCAACTCATCAGGAAGAGACATGGTGTACAGGAATTGAGAATCCTTCAAATCCGGATTCTGGCCTATTTTTTCTTGAATATGGGTCAGCGTACCCTCAAAATCGGTTCTCTCTTTTTCGGCAAGGACTTCCGAACCGGAGGAGGTCTGACTCAGAAAGATCCCGTTCTCCGTATTCAGCAATCCCTTGTAATCCCTTTGGGCATGGGTCAGCAGATTGGTAACAAAGTCGTCAACATGGACCCCCTTGAAAGCCATGTCCCCCTTGATCCGATCCGCCAACTTTGACCCCTTGCCGTTCATTCCGTCGACAGAGATCACTTCATGATCCTTGTTCACCCCGATCACCAGACTGGATTCCGTGTCATCGAGATAAACATAGGACTGGGCATTGACATCTACCGGCTGAAACAATGGTAAGATCATAGCGATCACCAATGCAGCCGCTACCAATCCTTCCATAATCCAGGGGTTTCGTCTCAACCAGCCCCAACGGTCAGGCGCCTCTTGCAAAGTAAAATGGACCTCCTCGCCTAACCGAGCTTCACGCCCCTGATGGGGAACCTTCAAAAATTCCCCTTCCGGTGTCATCACGATCCAATGCCGTTTACTGACCTCCATCAACATTCCCTTCTGCACCATCGCCACCTCCTTTCCTGTCAGCGGCCGACAGACCGAGATACTCCCGAATCGTGGGTAGATCCTCAACCAAAACGATCACCAGCGCGATCAAATAATCTCGGTGCCGCTTCAATGTTCGCCTGTGGCAGCCAACCTGCTCGGCAAATCCCTTTTTCAGGCGCTTTTGTTTATAAAATTGCTCTAACCATTCTGTTTTGGAAGCGATCCGCTGAGCGATTTCCTGGAGGTTTTGCCGGGTATCCCGATGTTTGGGAGAGACCTTGACCAAATCATTCAGGGAGATTTTAAATTGTCGAAGGTGCTTTTCAAACTCTTTCAGATCCGACCTTCGGATCTCCTCCAGTTCTCGATCGTGATGCTCTTCAAAAGACTTTCGAATCACTTCTGGATAGGTAGGTTCGTTATCCTTTGAATCAGCGGATACCAGCGGCACCTGATTAAAATGCCGGGCCTCGCTCCGGAAGTGATCAGTCAGCCTTCTCCGAATCACGGTAAAGGCAAAGGAGTGGAATTTGGTATTTTGATCAAATCGGTAACTGTTGATCGCTTCATTAAACCCAAGAAGTGCCACCGAAAATTCATCATCTTGTCTAGTGATGTTTCGGATACAAATTTTGGAGGCGACTTTGAGGATATATGTCTGATGTTCATCGATCAGCTCTTCCCGAACGACGGGATCTTGGCGAGCTTTCCGTAAGCGCTCCTCCAAAGCTGACACCTTCAGGTTGTGATCACCATCCCCCGGGCCATGCAATGCCGACACCTCTCCCTACATATATATTCGGAGCTTCGCACCGTTTTAGGTCCAGTTTGAACCTTTTCTCTCTATCACCTGTGTCGGTCGAACCTTTATATCTGTTGAATAACCGCCTGTATTAAAAGGAAAATCATACCCGTCGTACTTAGAAATTTTTAAAATGGAAAAAGAAGAAAAAAGGACGATCAAAGCCGAACCCACCACCCGATCCCCAGCTTGTACCGATAGGACGCGATGAACTGCATACCAAGCGACATCCAAGGAGATTTGCCACAACTCCTGCGTTCTCGTTTGAAGGATCTACTCGGCACGCTTAGCATTCCCCCGGAATCATTCCGGGGGATTTTCATAAAATCTTGTTAACGTTGGTAAGATCGGTTAACCCGTGGACCGACGGCCAACTTATATTATAATCCTCTCGCCTCCTTTTCGAAATGTAATTCTCATAAATAAAGGGCCCGTTTTTAATTAACGGGCCCTTCTGTTTATGAACTTTTTTTAAGAGTGAACCCCTCGTACCGCTTCCACAGCCTGAGGATTCTCCAGGGAAGAGAGATCTCCGGCTTCCTTGCCAGTATATGCTGCCTTGATCGCCCGCCGCAGAATTTTTCCATTCCGTGTTTTGGGCAGATCGGACACAAAATGGATCTCTCGGGGTCTTAACGCTTTCCCTATCTTTTTCTCGACGGAAGCCATTAAATCCTGTTTCAACTCCTCACCCGGTACAAAACCCGGCTTTAGGACAACAAAACAGATGGCTACCTCTCCTTTGTCCGGATCGGGCACGCCGATGGTGGCCGCCTCCAATACCCCGACGTGATCTACCAGGACCGATTCCAGCTCTGCCGGACCCAACCGTTTTCCGGCAATTTTCAACGTGTCATCAGACCGGCCGGTGATGTACCAAAACCCTGCATCCTCGGCGAGTACCCAGTCACCATGCACCCATTGGTCTGGCCAGCGATTCCAGTAGGTCTCTTCATAGCGCTGTGGATCCTTCCAAAAACCGCTGGTCATTCCGACCCAGGGTTGGCGGATCACCAGTTCTCCCACCTCTCCACGGGTCGGCTGCCCCTCACTGTTCAGGACCTCCGCATCCATCCCTGGCATCGGTCCATTGAAGGAACAGGGAGCGATCGGCTTCATTAAGTTTCCCGCGAGAATTCCCCCGGAAATCTCTGTTCCGCCGGAATAATTCCAGATCGGAACCCTCTTTTGGCCCACTTGTGCAAACAGCCACTGCCAAGGCTCGGGGTTCCAAGGTTCTCCGGTAGAGCCGAACACCTTCAGACAACTCAGGTCGTGCCGCTGAACCCAGCTCTCTCCGTATTTCATCAAGGCACGGATCGCCGTCGGAGATACCCCCAAGTGAGTAACTCCGTGGGTCTCTACCAGTTTCCATAGACGGTCCGGTTCGGGATAATCCGGGGTTCCTTCAAAGAGGAGCATAGTCGCACCATTCATCAAAGCGCCAAACACCATCCACGGTCCCATCATCCAGCCCATGTCAGTCATCCAAAAGAGAAGGTCCCCGGCTTTCACATTCATGCCGTATCCTGCATCAAAGCCGGATTTCACCGGAAAACCTGCATGAACGTGAACAGTTCCTTTTGGCCGGCCGGTGGTACCAGAGGTATAGATGATCATAAAAGGGGTATCCGCATGGGTCATTTCACATGAAAGCGCTTTCGAATAGGTCATCAAATCAGCCCAGTCTACATCCCGACTCCCGTTGCGGGGACAGTCCTGCCGCCCAAGCCGGCGGACGACAACCACCTTCTCCACACTGGGCGAGAGATCCGCGGCTCGATCCGCTTCCTCTTTCATGGAGATCACTTTCCCCCGTCGCAGGAACCCGTCGGCCGTCACCAGTACCTTGGCTTCACAATCCCGCAAGCGGTTGGCTACAGCATCGGCTCCATACCCAGAAAAACAAGGAGTGAACACCGCCCCGATCCGAGCGACGGCCAGCATCGAGATCACGTTTTCAGCTACCATAGGCAGATAGATGGCGATCCGATCCCCCGGTCCGACACCCAGCTGGCGCAGACCGTTGGCCAGGGCATTCACCTCTTCCCACAACTCCTGATAGGTCAGCTTGCGAACGCCTCCGTCATCTCCCTCCCAGATCAACGCCAACCGCTGCCGGGTCCCCGCATCCTTCACAAAACGATCCAGGCAATTGTGGGCCACATTCATCTTGCCATCCACAAACCAGCGGGTCCAAGGGACTCCATCTGAACTGTCCTTCACCTGTCGATAGGGCTGGAACCAATCCAACTCCATATCCTCTTCCACGATCCGCCAAAACCAGGCCGGATCCTGAATCGAGCGCTTGTAGAATTCGTCATAGTCACTCATCCCATGCTTTTTCATCAGCTGGTACAGCTTCATCTCTGCCACTTGATCCTCTGTTGGAAACCAGACGGCTTTGCTCATCAATTCACTCCCCCGTTCCTATGATTTGTGCCTTTATTTTAAACAGTCAAAATCAAGGGGTCAAAATCTTCAGGTGTGCTTGATTAGCCACGATTCCCTGCCACCGCCCATTTTCTAGTTAAATCAACAGCCCTGCAAAAACTCCTGTGATCTCCCGGTAGGGCAAGGACTCCATTTAGGGTACAATCAAAGAGAGGCACACAGAAGAGGTGGTGGATCATGGACAAAAAATACTTAAAACGAACCATTCTGAAAAAAGAGGTGGAAAGCGATCACCTGGGAGAGACACGCCAAATTCAGGTGTACCTCCCCCCGGAGCATGAGTGGGATCAATCTTATCCGGTCATCTATCTGCAGGACGGGGACGATTATTTCAATCTAGGCCGTTTGGCCACCCAGGCTAATCGACTGATCCTGGATGGACAAGCCCACCCTTTTGTGGCGGCGGCCATTCCCGTCGATAAAGAGAAGAGAACCTCTGAGTACGCTCCCCAGGGCGAACGTAATTCTCTGTACCTCCGCTTTTTCGCCGAAGAGCTGGTACCGATGGTAGAGCAGGAGTTTCCCGTAGCCACTTCCGTCGACGATCGTGTCCTGGGAGGGTCTTCCCTCGGTGGAACGGTTTCTTTGCACTTGGCATTAACCCATCCAGACCGTTTTCGCCGGGTCCTTTCTCAGTCTGGGGCCTTTCTTCCTCCCACCTTGGAGGCGATCCAACAGGCGAAATCCCTAGACGGACTGGAAATCTATCAGACCGTGGGCAAAGCGGAATCCGACGTCCCTACCCACATGGGTTCCCTAAATCTGTTGGCACGAAATCGGGAAGTTTATCATGCCCTGCAGGAGAAGAACGCCCGGGTCCTCTATTCAGAACAGGAAGGCGGCCATACCTGGGGTTTCTGGCAGAAGGATCTTCCCCAAGCGCTGTGTACCTTTTTTGCTAAATGATCGAGACGGTCCCTGCTGGGACCGTTTTTTCAAGTTCACCGTGAAAAGAACTCGTCTCGAAAAGACTCCACTGATTCTGCCACCTGGTGAGGGATAGGATCGAAGGGACGTGGGTCACTTTCGGGAAACCATCGAACCCCCACCGTACCCACTCCCGCCGCTAATCCCGCGCGCACATCGTCAGGAGAATCGCCGATATAGATTCCCTCCTCTGGTGAACAACCCAACTGGGAGAGAGCCTTTTGAATTCCTTCAGGATCAGGTTTGTATCGACGAACATCCGAACCAGTCACCAGCGTGTCAATCCAGTCTGCCATCTCCAGCTTGGCGAGGGAGATCTCTGCACTTTTCCGCCCTTTCCCGGTAATCACACCCACGTAATAGCCTTTCGCCTTCAGGTCGCGAAGGAGTTGAAGCACCTGAGGTACTTGCTCCACTTCTTCCTCATGAAACTTTTGGTATAAAGAAAAGTATTCCTCCAGAAAGGCTTCCAGTCTCTGTTCCGGTACTTCCCGGCGAATGATCTCCTCCTCCGGCGGACCGAACAGAGAGAAAATTTCCTCATTGGTGCGCTCTCTTCCGTCCACACCCTTCCACAATTCCCGGAATGAGCGGTAAATCAAAGGAAAGGTATTGGCCAAGGTTCCATCAAAATCAAACAGCACAGCTCGGATCACTCTCCCCACTCCCTTCATTCTTTTTTTCCGAAAGAAGTCAGTTCCGCTGGTTGTATAAGCACCTTGCCTGTCCCGATGAAATCGAGTTGGAATGTCTCACCTGAGGAACGGCCCAGAATAGTTTTCAGATTGATGTCTGCTTTCAATTTGGGGGAGACCCCAGATGTCCAGCCGATAACCGCATTGGGGTCCACCAACACCGGGGCCTCCAGGGCGATCGGTTCTCCGTGGGAACTGATGGCCACATAGCCGTTCCCCGTCAGCCTGCAAGTAAAGAGCCCCCCAGAGGTGATCCCCGCCCCCCGGATCATGGAGATATCCCAAGCGATCGTCTCCTCGAAAGCCAGCAAATGGCGCCCCTCCACAAACAGTGTTTCCCCCTGCAACTTCAAAATGGTGACCTCCGCCGCATCATCAGCCAGGAAAAGATCCCCCTGCCCAGTCGCCTCCATCAGCGGAATACCCTCTCCGGTCAATTTCTGTTTAAACCATTTTCCCATCCCGCCGGCGGTGCTACGAAATTTGATCTCCCCTTGATAAGCCACCATGCTTCCCGCCCGGCAGTACACCCGATCCGATACATGTATTTTCAATGCCCGGCTGTTCTGTTTGACAAAAGGTTCCGCAGCTTCCACTTCCTCAGCCTGATCCAAAAGTTGTTGCAAGGTTTCCGCCATCGAATCTTTCCTCCTCTTCAAAAAGTGTCGCCTTTCATAAAAAAGGCGACACCGTGGTTTTGCGCATTCAGCAATATTTGTCGTAGGCGCTGGTCAGGTTGGCCGAGATCTCTTCCAATGTCCGATCTTCGATCTCGTGACGTTGCACCATGTGAACGATCTTGCCATCCTTCATCAGCGCGAAGGATGGGGAAGAAGGCGGATAACCTTCAAAGTATTCCCGAGCTTTAGCCGTCGCCTCCCGATCTTGACCAGCAAAGACCGTGAACAGGTGATCCGGCTTCCGCCCATTGTTCAGGGAATGGGCCACAGCCGGGCGAGCTAGTCCTGCGGCACATCCGCAGACCGAATTGACCGCTACCAAGGCCGTTCCCTTTGCACCTTTTTCCTCCAACGCCTCCACCACTTCTTCAGGTGTCCGCAACTCTTCAAAACCGATCTGGGTCAATTCGTCCCGCATCGGCTGAACCATTGATTGCATCTGTTGAATATAGAAATCTTGCGCCATCACAGGATCCCTCCCTCCCTGTTATTGTATCCCAATCCCTCCCTCCAAGTCTACAAAGTGAAAGGAGACTTCTTCTTTAAAGGTATCTAGCAACTCCAGATGTGTTCATCGGCCATATTTACTCCGCTCCGACGCAGTATCAGGCACGCTTTCGCTTCCAGGTCTCGCTATGCATCCTGCTAAAAAGTGAAAACGAATCGTTTTAGAATCTGACTATTGGCATGGAAGCAACGCAAGGGAAATTATTGCCTTTAGGGCATGTCTAGTGATACAAGTGTTTAAGCCCCTTCGGTTTGACAAACAAGGTCTGTCCGAAAACAGGGTGACAAAGCGGTTGGTAACCAGGGTCGGGGGGAGGGTGGGGCGGCGGAGATCCTTTGCCCTCCTCTTTGCAAGAGATCCTAGCCTTCTCATCCCCCCTCGTCCCCCAAGCAATATTCTCGCTTGGAGGCAAGTAGGCGGCGAAGGGAATGTGAAACCCCCTCCCGACCGGGCTCAACCCCAAATATGGATTTATCAGACATCCCCTTATGTCCTCAAAGCGGGGGATAGATCGGATCACACTCAATTAAATCCGCCTGCCCGGTGGAATCTTTTTCACAATGTTGTAGAAGTGGGATGTGAGATGTGGGAAAATAGAATGGGCAGAAACTGGCGAATCCCGGCGATCGGAATAGATCCGCTGGTTTCGGAGCATCCTCCCCTAATAGGGAATGATCTGAACCTGAATAACAAAGGCGGAATGAAAGATGACCGATCTCAAGCAGAACACCCGTCGCCGGGAAACTCCCTCCAAACATCTTCGTTCCTTTGGATGGATGCTACTCGTGACAGCGATTGCATTTGCGTCGGTGGGATCCCGTTATTTCCCAGCGTCAATCACCTTGACAGTCATCCTGGTTATGGCCGGGATCCAGCTCATATTGCAACTTACTCGTTTCATGCATCTGGATCGGCGCAGTCAGATTCCGATCCTGTTTATGACTGCAGGACTCGGCTTCAGTCTGATCATTGTCGTCGGTATCTATTTTATGCGAGGATAACCCTCCAGCCATCCTCTGTTTGATCCATCCGTGGCTGGGGTAACTGATGTGAACGCCGTCTCCAATCTCCTGACCACAAACAGCGAACCTGGCGAGAGTTGTACCCAAACAAAGGGTACAAAGCCTCCGCCAGCGAGTTATTGTTCGGAAAATACCGACTTGCCCCACGCCATTTTTCACCTCACCCAGGTGTTGATTAGCCCTATTTTAGGCAGGAAATCAGGTCGGGATGGGGGGAACGATGAAGAGCCTTTGCGCTCTTGGCAAGAGATCGGAGTCGTCCCCCCATCCCCGTCCCCTCAAGCAATATTTTACAATGGGAGCAATAGGAAGAGGGAAAGGATCGTTTCGTTTCCGCCATCCACTTTATGGTTCATCAACAACCTGACCTTACCCATAAAAATTGGTTTATTTTTCATGGAAAGAAATTTTTATATATGTCTGTTTTTTATTTTATAATGGACTCAATCGGTCTAGTTCAAGCTACAAATTTGAAATAAATATAATGAGGTGATCCCGTGAGTTTTCTGGAAATCCATGAAATTGGCGAAGTGATTCGCAAAGTGAGAAAGGATCGTGGTCTGCGCTTGGAGGATTTGGCAGATGAAAATATCTCCCCCGCCACGATCAGCAACATTGAACGGGGAGTTCCCCATGTCAATCTGGAAAAAACCAAGTACCTTCTGAACAAGCTGGAACTGGATATTGAAAGCCTTCCCAGTCTGATGGTCAGTGAACAGCAAGAAATGGAAGAGACTAAGTTTGAACTTTTTAAAGTGGAAGTATTGCTAGATATCGAGGATCTCAACCCATCCCAGAAAAAACTGGAGAATCTCGATCTCGATGATGGACATCCCTATGCAGCCACCGCCCATTTTCTGAAGGGGAAGCTAAACCGGATCAAAAGGAATTGGAAGCGGGCCGAACGCTCTTTTTTCAATGCCATTCGCCTGGCTAATCAGAACAACCCGGACTCGGAGTCTAATATCGAAGCTGCCTCCTACAATGAACTGAGTCTGACCAGCTTCGGCCAGAATGATCTGAAACAAGCGCTCAAATATGCAGAAAACGGACTGGAGGTCTTCCAGCCGGGAGGCGAGCGACCTCAGTACGAGTTTATTCTGAAGCGAAACCGGGCCATCTACCTGGAACGCTTGGGCCGACTCGGAGAAGCGATGCAAATCGTGCAAGAAGCTTGGCCCCAGATTCATGAAATGATTCAAGTCGAAACCATCCTCAGCTTCTACTGGTTGCGCTCCGACCTTCTCCGACGGTCGCAAATGTTTGACGAAGCCATCACCTATGCCAAAGAGGGGTTGGAGTTTGCCCGCATCAATCGCAATCATGATTCGATGTTTGATCTGTGGACTGTACTGGGTAGCATCTATATGGACAAAAAGCGATGGGATCAAGCGGAATCCAGCTTTGAAATGGCTTTGAAATTGTCCGACCAAGTCCAAGAGGAAGACAAGCTGACAACCGTTCACGCCCGCTTAGGTGTCCTGTATATGCATCGACCCGATGGGAGAGACCCTTTCGAAACGATCCAAAAGGCCATCCAGATCGGAGAACGGACCAACAGTGCCACGCGCCTGTCCTACGCTCTGCAAGTGATGGGCGATTATTTCCGGAAAAAGGAGGATCTGGAGCAAGCCATCCTCTATTACACTAGAATGTTGAAACTGGCTAAAAGGCATGACTATAAAAAGAAGGAATACCTTGCCTTGTTCCGATTGTCTCAATGCTATGAAACTCAGGACGAGGAAAAATTCCACCAATGTTTGCGTGAGCTGTATCAAGTGCAGCAAGAGTTGCAAGAGGAAGCAGGCGGCTTTCAGGAAGAGATGGACTAAAAAGAGACAAGATCTGAACCCGGGTGTTTACCCGGGTTTTTTATATAACAAAATCCTCGTTTACTGTGGCTCCACTCCGCTCAGCCCTTCTCCCCCAGCTGGAGCCTTTCCCTCACCAGTTGGATCCATCCCGCCATCGCCGGGGTGATCCATTTGTCCTGATGCCAGGCGAGTTGGGTAAAGACGCAGTCTTCCGGGTGGGACCAAGATAGCGCGATCAAACGTCCCTCCTTCAATTCCCTGTCCACTGCCATCCGCGGAAGGTAAGCTAGCCCCAAGCCGCTGATGGTACATTGTTTGATCGCCTCAATATTCCAAAAATCGATCTGTTGTCCAACCCCTCGGCCCGACCTCTGTAGCCGTCTTTCCAACAATATGCGATAGCTACATCCCCACTCCGTCTGCAACAGGGTCTGATCCCTCAGGTCGCTGGCAAGAAGCCGCTTTCTCCCGGCGAGGGCATGACCTGGCGGCGCCACCAGCATCAACTCCTCCCGGATCAAGGTTTCTGTATGCAACTCCGGTTCCCTTCGTTCCTCATCCAAGAGAAAGGCGAGATCCATCTCTCCTTCCCTCAGTTGAGCTCTCATATGCCGACACTGTCCAGGATACAGCTCCAGTTGGACTTGAGGGTACCTCTTTCGGAATTCATGAAGAATCGAGGGTAAGCGATAGACGAGCAGAGATTCTGCCGCCCCGATCCGCAAGGGACCGGCTGGCACTTCCGAATGGCCGATGCTTTCCGCCGCCTCCAGGGACAGGCGGACCATTTCCTTAGCATAGGGCAGGAGACGCTTGCCAGCTTCGGTCAAGACAGTCCGTTTTCCCAACCGGTCAAAAAGGGGACTGCCCAGTTGCTCCTCCAGCTTATGGATATGAGCCGTCACCGTAGACTGAGCGTATCCTAACTCCTTCCCAGCTCGGGTGAAGCCTCCCTTCTCCGCCACGGTTCGGAAAGTTTTCAGATGACGCAACTCCATGACCTCTCCCTCCTCTGCCTATCATTATAAATTCCGATCGTTTAAATCGAAATCATTCATTTAACAGATGATACAGCGCCGGCCTATAATGGGAGGCGAAGGGGAAGCATTTTCCCTCTGTAGAAGTCCGATCCGGTAGAACGCTTCCGCCCTGTTCATTTCATTGATGAAAGGAGACTTTCAATCCCTGTGAATATCCTTACGATACTGGGAAGCTCCCGTAAAGACGGCAATACGGAACAACTGGCAAACCAGGTGACCGCCGGACTGCCTACCACTTTCCTCCGCCTGAAGGAGTCCCAAATTCTGCCCATCGATGACCTCCGTCACGAACCCGGCGGATTTCAAAAAGTGGACGATGACTATGATCCCTATGTGGAGCAGCTGGCCCATCATGAGGTGATTGTTTTCGCCACTCCCCTCTACTGGTACGGGATGTCCGGTCGGATGAAAAACTTTGTCGATCGCTGGTCTCAATCCCTCCGAGATCCCGATAGGTCCTTGCGGGACGCCGTCCAGGGTAAACCGGCGGTGGTGGTTGTCACCGGCGGGGACGCTCCCGGAGTGAAAGGCCTGCCACTCATTCAACAATTCCACTGGATTTTTGAGTTCGTAGGCATGAACTTCCTCGATTATGTCATCGGAACCGGGAATAAACCCGGGGAAATTCTTCAAGACAAAGCCGCCCTCGCCAAAGCCCAATCCATCAACCACCTACTTCACACACTGAAATAAAGTCCACCTCCTCCTCACAAACGCTCCCGCTGAATCAGCGGGAGATTTCTCTGATCAAATCTCTTGTTCATCCGGATCTCAAATGATATAAATGAGTGTGAAATCTTATCTATTTCTCTTTTTAGGGAGGCTATCGCAGGAGGGACTTATGCAGGAACTTCAAAAAAATATCGACGCTGTCCTTGAAGCACTGAAATTTAGCCCGGAAAATCATCCCTTGAAAAGACATGTTGCCCAACTATTAATTCAAGCAGGCAGACATGAAGAAGGGATCCTTCATCTGGAAGAGATCCTGGAAAAAGAGTCAGACCCAGAGACTATCCATCTGTTAGCTCGTGCTTACTATGATCAGGGACAGTTCCAGAAAGCAGAAGCCAGTCTACAACTCGCAGAGGAACCGACACCTCTGATACAAATGCTTGCAGCTAAAATCGCACTAGCCCTGGGAGATCCCCAGGGAGCCGCCGACCGCTATCAGGAAGCCATAGAAGGGGATCCCACCCTGGAAGATCCTGAATTTCAGGAAGAATTGCAACAGCAGGGGGCCAAAGTGAAAGCCCAACTGAAGGTGCTGGAATTCCACAAAAACGCCATTGACAAAGACTTGGATCGTCCCACTCTCACCTTTCAGGATGTAGGCGGGTTAGAGAAACTGAAAGAAAATATACGTATGAACATTATCTATCCCTTTCAAAACCCGGACCTATTTCGTTCCTATGGCAAGAAAACCGGCGGCGGCATCTTGTTGTACGGTCCTCCCGGCACCGGCAAAACTTTTATCGCCCAGGCGACCGCCGGGGAGTGCAACGCCCACTTTATCAGTTTGGATATTCACCGGATCTTGGATATGTATATAGGACAAAGTGAGAAAAATCTGCACGAACTCTTTGAGACTGCCCGCCGCCATGCGCCCACCATCATCTTCATCGATGAGTTGGACGCGATCGGGGGAGCCCGGCAGCAAACACAGTCTTCCCACTCTCGGGCTCTGACTAACCAGTTGCTGAATGAACTGGACGGATTCCACTCCGATAATCGGGATATTCTTGTCCTGGGAGCCACCAACACCCCCTGGTTTGTCGATTCCGCTCTGCGACGGCCCGGACGATTTGACCGGGTTCTGTTTGTCGCCCCTCCTGATCTGGAAGCTCGAGTAGAGATTCTGCATATTCATCTGAAAGGGAAGCCTGTGGAGGAAATCGATTACGTGAAGGTGGCAAAAAAAACGGAGCGTTTCTCTGGAGCCGACCTGCAAGCCGTCGTGGACGCCGCCGCCGACATTGCAATTCAGGAAGCGATGAAAACAGGGCAAAAGCGCCCCATCACCACTTCAATGCTGGTTCAGGCCACTAAAGATGTGAAACCCTCCACCCTGGAGTGGATCTCCACCGCCAAAAATTATGCTACCTACAGCAATCAAGCTGGAACCTATGATGAGATTCTGGAGTATCTGAATAAGTAGGAGGAAACTCATGTCAGTCGCCGGTATCGATATCTCCCGGGAACTGGATCGGGCGGAACAAGCCATCCGGATCGGACGCCCCAATCTCGCCATGGAGATCACTGCCAAAGTTCTGACCGCTGAACCGGAACATGCCGGCGCCCACTATTTGATGTCCTTGTCCTGGGCAGAATGTTCGGAGAAAAAGACTCACCGGGCACTGGAATCCATTGTAAAGGCTGTCCGTTTTCAACCGGACGAGCCCTTGTATCTCGCCTTTCACGGGGTTCTTTTGGGATCCGTCAAAAAAACGTCGAGGCGAACCAAGCTTATCAACAGGCTCTCCGGATAGATCCGGACCATGACCTCATCCATTATTGGTACGCGGATTTCCTCCAAAACCGCCAAGATCTGGATCGGGCACTGAGCCACATTCAAAGGGCGTTGGAACTGGATCCGGGGATTGCAGATTATCATCCCCTCCACGGACGGATCCTAGGGGAACAAAAGAAACCCCAAGCCGCCCGGAAAGCCTTCCAAACCTCCCTCAGCCTCGATCCCGAAAGCCTGAACATCCATTATAATTACGGGGTGTTCCTGCTGAACCAAAACCGCCCTAAACCCGCCTTCGAGCATCTGCGGGAAGCGATGCGGATCAACCCAGAGGATCCGCATATCCGAGAAATCTTCCCTTTGGCCCTGAAAGCAAAACACCCCCTCTACCGTCCACTCTGGTTCTGGTTTATGTTTCTATCGCGGATGGGACGCTGGCATCTGTTGCTGATCATCGGGTTGTTTATCTTTCTTCGCCCTCTTTTCTTCCTTCACCTTCTCTTCATCATCCTGTTCTGGATCGTGGATCCCCTGTTCAATTACCTGATCCGCCGAGGGTGGATCAAATAGGACCCAAAGGGGAAAAAACAACAGGGGGTCCCTTTTTTGTGCCGCATCGAAATCCCGACGAAGTTTCACTGATCCCCACTATGTTACAATGGTTAGATCCGAACACGTTCAAAGGGGAAAGAAACCATGGCATGGCTCGTCGGTTTGGATGAGATTCTGAAACAATCTTCCAGCTGGATGACTTACAAAAGAGGAATGGAGTATTATCGCGAACATCGAGTGAAAATGCTCAAGTTTGATCCGGATGAGATGAATTTTCGGGCCGTCGTGGAAGGCAGCGAGGTATATGAAGTGTTCCTACACACAGACTGGGATGGTTGCTTGCACAGAGTGGAATGCACTTGTCCCGCCTTTGCTTCCATGGCCGGTACCTGCAAACATATCGTCGCTGCATTGCTCCAGGTCAAGGAAGAGGTGAAGCATTCCGACTGGCATCCACCCAAACAAGATCCCCACGAGAAGACTCTCCGGGAGATCGTGGGGCTGTTTCAACCGGTTATTCCGGCAGAGAACCACACCACGGCTACGCCTCTCCAGGTGGAATACCTCTTGGAATTGACGCCTTCCTGGAACCGGAGGATAGACCGCTGGTTAACTCTGCGATTGAAAACGGGACCCAAGCGACTCTATGTGGTGAAAAATATCCGGGATTTTTTATCTGCCTTCACCGAGGGGAAACCCCTCTATTTCACCAAAAATTTCACCTATGATCCCGCGGTGCACCTTCCCGATCAAAAAGATCGGGATATGCTCCGCTTTTTGGCATCCCTCTACAAAAGCGAACAGACCTATCAGCAGATGTTCCACCCCTGGGATCCACCTGCTGGGCAAAATGAGCGTCAGCTGACTATCCCTCCGGATCAGATCCTTCCGTTGCTCCAACACCTTCCTGCAGGACGGTTTTGTCTGGAGAGTGACGGAGATTCCTACACGGAACTTCCGGTTATGGAGGGAGAGTCTCCCGTCTCCTTTTCCCTGAGCAGAGAAGGGGAAGCGTATGTTTTGCAACCGGAAGAACAGGGAAACCACGAGGGTCCGGTCCTACTGTCGGAGGATGGCATCTGCTTTGACTCCGGACGGATCTATCAACTGAATCCGGCGCAACGGGAGAACATTCTGCCTTTGTATCGGCGCATCCGTCAACTTCCGGAAGAAAAACTGTACATTCCTCCCGATCGAATGGAAACCTTCTCGTCCACTGTTTTACCTTCCCTGAAAAAAGAAAGCCAGCTGACGATCCAGCGGGACGTCTCGGACCGAATGGTGCAACATCCTTTACGTACAGAGATCTACCTCGATTACAAAAGAGAAACGGAAGACGATGAACGGTTGACGGCCCGGATCACCCATATTTATGGGGGAACCACTGTGGATCCTTTGCTGAGGGAGGAACCGAAAAATGATGGTATCGTTCTTCTCCGGGACATCGAAAAGGAACAGCAGGTGATGGCCGTTTTTGAGGAGGTAGGCTTTCGGTTCAACGGGAAGGAACTTTATCTGGATGATGAAGTCGCTCTCTTCCACTTCATCTATGACCAGATCCCTGAGCTGGAAGAGATGGCGGATCTGTACACCACCCCTGCCCTGCGAAACCTTCTTTTTGCACCGGAGCGGCGTCCGGTTCCCCATGTCGAGGTGGATACTTCGACGGATTGGTTGGAGGTCCGATTTGAACTGCCTGATGCGGATCCGGAAGAGCTAGGGGAGATGTTGCAAGCCATGATCGAGCGGAAACGGTATTATCGTTTGCAAAATGGGGCGTTTGTCTCTCTGGAACCCCCAGGCGGAGAATCTCTCCGCTCTCTTCTCGAAGAGGGGGCTCGCCGTCACCAGATCAAAGACGGTCGCCTGAAGTTACCTGCCGCTCGCGCCTTGCAACTTGAGGAACTTTTGGAACAGCACGCACCAGATATCAAACTGGGACAGCGATTCCGCCGCTTGATCCGCAATATCAAAGACCCGGAGAATCTGAAGTTCTCTCCCCCGGCCACTTTGGAACCGATTTTGCGGGATTATCAGCGGTTTGGTTTTCAATGGCTAAAAACCTTGGCCCATTATCGATTTGGCGGGATCCTGGCTGATGACATGGGCTTGGGCAAGACCTTGCAAGCCCTGACCTTTATCCTCTCCGAACTGGAAGAGGACTCTGACGGCCGCACCGGACCTGCTCTCGTCGTGGCCCCCGCTTCTCTCATCTATAACTGGGAGAAAGAATGTGCTCGCTTTGCCCCTGACATCAAAGCCCTCGTCATCGCCGGTACCCGGACCGAACGGGAGCAGATGTTGCAAGATCTCACCGGCTTCGACCTGCTGATCACTTCGTACCCCTTGCTCCGACGGGACCGGGAGCTGTATGATGCCCATCAGTTCCGAACGCTGATCCTGGATGAAGCCCAATCTTTTAAGAATCAGCACTCCCAAACGTCCCAGGCCGTCCGGCGCATCTCATCGCGAACTCGGTTCGCACTGAGTGGGACTCCAATTGAAAATAGTTTGGACGAATTGGGTTCCATTATGGAGGTGGTGATGCCTGGACTCTTTTTCGGGCGTCAAGCCCTGCGCGATCTTCCAACAAAGGAGGTAGCTCGGCGGGTGCGCCCCTTCATCCTGCGCCGCATGAAAAGGGATGTGCTGACCGAACTGCCGGAAAAGATCGAGTCGGTTCAACTCTCGGAGCTAACCCCTCAGCAGAAGAGACTGTACATGGCTACGTTGCAACAGTTGCGACAAGAGACCCAACAGGCTCTCCAAACCGAAGGATTTCAAAAGAACCGGATGAAGATCTTGGCGGGATTGACCCGCTTGCGTCAGATCTGTTGCCACCCCTCCCTCTATTTGGAAAACTACACCGCAGACTCCGGCAAGTTTGCGCAGTTGCTGGAAAAATTGGATGAGCTGTTGCAAAACCAACGCCGGGCGCTGATCTTCTCCCAATTTACCGGGATGTTGGCATTGATCCGCGCGGAGCTGGAAGGGCGGGGAGTTCCCTATCATTATCTGGATGGATCCACCCCTACCAAAGAACGTCTGGAGATGGCCCACCGATTCAACAGCGGAGAGAAAGACCTTTTTCTTATCTCTCTGAAAGCAGGCGGTACCGGACTCAATCTGACTGGGGCGGATACGGTGATTCTGTATGATCTCTGGTGGAATCCCGCCGTGGAACAACAGGCCGCCGACCGTGCCCACCGCATCGGTCAGAAAAAGACCGTCCAGGTTATCCGCCTGATCACCCGGGGCACGATTGAGGAGAAGATCCACGAATTGCAACAAAAGAAGCAGGCTCTCTTCGATCAGGTGATCCAACCGGGGGAACAGATGCTGACCCGCCTGAGCGAAGCCGATTTGCGGGAGATTTTGAATATAGATTAACGTAGAACCCCTCACATGACTTCATGTGAGGGGTTTAGTGGATCCATAAGGGCAAGTGTACCCTCTTTCCCTGGATACGTCGAAATGCACCCGGATTTCCACTTTTTATCTAGATGGTAAGGGAATGAGAGGCGGGCCTCCGGAGATATTAACAATGAATCCAGTATTCGAGGTGAACACAAATGAAGATGGAATCCGTCCAAGAGCGGTTAAAACTCTGGGGAGAACTGATCATCACCACTGCATCGGGAGAAATGTATGAAATCCACCTAGGTGATACTTCCTTTGACCTGCAACAACGAATCATCAAACTGAGTACACCTGAAGCTGACTTTCTCATCGACGGAGACTCCGTGGAAAACATCAAGCAGCACTATGGACACAAGGTAGAGGAAGACGACTAAAACAGATATCGGGCGATCCAACAAAGAAAAACCTCACGTGAAGCGACCGCTACGTGAGGTTTTCATGGTTCCGTCGGGATCAACCCCGGGGGTGATGCAGATGGATTCGTGATGGAGAACCTGAGGACGGACTAGTTGCCATTTTGTTGCACGAAAGGTTCGGGGTGGCTTGACCTTGGGTGTTCCGTTAGTCTCTTCCTTTTTTAGGTGATTGCACTGTGAAGTGTAGGACTGGATCCGATTCCTTCTATGAGCCACTAATCTTAGTTTAACAACGGAACATATATTCGTAAAATGATTTTCAGAATTTGCTGTTCTAAGGATCCCCACAAGGGAGATCCCGAACGACGCCCGCTTTCATCCCATCCCTAAAGGCCGGGTTTTCTAGCTTGTTTTTTATAAAACTTCCACAATCCAGTGATAGCTGGATTTCTTTCTTTTTACAACCAAAGTCCTATTGTTTAGAAAAGTCAAGATAAACTATCATCCAATTAACCAACAATCTTCCAAAATAGGAGGCGGGTTGATTGGATCTTTTACGTTGGCTCTTTCGGGGAATCCGATCCAAAAGAGGTTCCCCCACTGTTGAATATGTGTTTGTGATGGTGGCCGCTACGATGTTGGCGGGAATTGTGGTCGGAATTGTAAAAAGTGAGCCGGTGCAGGCATCCTTACGACAAGTCATTCTTTGCTCTGTTCCCTTCCTTTATGATGAAAACGGAGAACCTTCCTGTAAGGCCGGGAAATACATGGCCAAAGAAGACCCTAAGCCCGAAAAGCCCGATCCTCCCGAAGATGAGTTCAGCCCTATTCCATTACATACGAAGCCCGAACCTACTCCTCCAGTAAAGCCAGTAAAGAGTGATCCTTCTTGGTATGAGTGTGCACTTAGTTGGGATTGTATCAAGAAAAAAGGGGGAGAGTTACTTTCTGGCCCTAGTGAAGAAAAGAAAAAGCAGTTGCGTGAAGAACGTATAAAAAGGCTTCTTGAAGAAGCACGTA
Organism: Kroppenstedtia sanguinis; assembly: GCF_050433445.1. Lineage (NCBI taxonomy): Bacteria > Bacillati > Bacillota > Bacilli > Caryophanales > Thermoactinomycetaceae > Kroppenstedtia > Kroppenstedtia sanguinis. The sequence continues at coordinate 34,526 of NZ_JBNPXF010000002.1, forward strand.
AACATTGTGGAAACGATCAGGAATGCATGGCAAACTATGTCGGGAAGCGGATTGGGTATGATCAGATGGGAACCCTTCCCCAACTACAAGGTTTGATAGGCTTTTCCAAGCTGATGGGTGCCATCACCGGGGTGGATCCGTTTTATGAGTGGGTCAGTTTTGGAATGGATCATCCCGAATTTACTATCGGTTTAGCTGCAACCATCATTGCTCTCTTCGTCTCCCCTCCCCTCGGGGGAACGATGTTGGTCAGCGGAGCCATATCCGGCGGAGTGTCGTGGCTTCAGGGAAACGACTCAGACACCATTCTGCGGGATATGGGGATCGGTGGATTCGCAGGAGTCTTCGGTTATGGGGTGTTCGCCGGGGTATCCCGATATGCAGGGGCTAAATTAGCCCAATCCACACTAAATCCTTTCCTGCAAAAGTGGTTGCCTAAGATCATCGGTGGTGGTAGTGGTGGAGTGGCGGATCAGTCCACCTTTGACTGGCTGAGAGACCGGAAATTGGATTGGAGAAGTGCCACCATAGCGGGCATGATCGGTCTGCTCATCCCCTATGCTGGAGCGATCATCGATGGGGCCCCAGCCTTGAGTAAATCATTTCAACAAATGATCCCCGGTGTCTCCGGCGACGGCACACTGGCGATGCCCTGGGTGAAGAAAAACGGCCAGGAAGCGGCGGGGGGGTATAACAAGGCCTCGGGTAACGGTGGTGGGGGTGGGAAAAGTAATTTAGGGAAACCCGCAACCTTTGATGAAGTAGCTGAGGCGAGAAAAAAATTTGGACTTCCCCTTCGAAGTGGCGATGACGATCCATACACTGTAGCAATTGCAAGAGGTGATGGATATGAGTTTGCTTCAAAGAATGCTCATGGGAATGATAAGGAAATTTCCAAGAACCTCTATATGAATGCAGTTTCCCCGACTCATGCTGAGGCCGATGTTATGTATAGTCTCTTTTTAAAAAGAAAAGCAAAGGGTATAGTAGGTGGAAAAGCTGTGATTACCGTAGACAAAAAACCCTGTGGTTTTTGTAAAGGGGCGCTAGTAAACATGGTTGAGCAATCGAGATTAGATGAACTACAAGTAATTTATATAGAGAATGGCAAAAAAGTAACACAAACTTTCTACCCTAAAAAAGGTTTTGAAAGACTTCCGTGGAGTGTACCAAGGGATAAATATAAGGCAATGAAGGGAGCATCCAGGAAAGGAAGGGGTAAAAAATGAGCCTATGGCTTTTAACGCCTGAACATTTGTCGCCTATTAATGATCCTGATTGGAAAGTAATTGAGGAATATCTGACACAGTTAGACGGACAGAAACGATCGATCGTCACATTAAGAAGAAAAGCCATGGGAGAATTGATTGTAGGTGGGGGTAATCTGATAGATAACGAGGTTTTGTATCATGTAGGTTATTCTTACATCGTAGATGATGATTTAGAGAGGGAAGAAGAGGAAGAGGAAATTGAACCAGTTTACGATGGTGATCGGATCTTTCATTTAATAGATCCATCTAAATCAGGTACAAAAGAAGTGATGATTAAGATATCCCAACTGTCAAATCTGCCTGAAAATATGTGTGTTGATAAACAGATGATGCTTAATGCAGTAAAGTATTTTTACAAGTACGAAAAGCTTCACCCCAAGTTAAATTGGATTGAGGCATCGTAATTCCTTATGATTGTTAACCTTTGCCAACCTAAAACCCCAACATGCTGGGCGTTTTAGGTTCCTTGATGTATATACTGAAAGTAGAAGCATGATTTCCTCCTAGAATCACACTTCTTGCCACCTGCTTTCAGAATGTCAAAGAGAATCGTTTCACCCTGTTCCGCTAATTTTTCTTTGACTTTGTTCCATACCGTGTTGTTGCGAGCGGCCATCTAAAAACTCAGTCTTTCCCATGTTAGACAGTTCGCCACCATTCGAGTCCCTTGAAGAAAGATCTGGGCATCAGAATGCAGATTTGGCTGGGGATACCCTTGAGGGTAGAATGTTTTTGGAGGTTCCAGTACAAAAAAAGCCTGTTCCTAATAATGTTAGAGAGTACGCTACTGACAACGACATCATCATCAGAGATGAGAAGGGTAAAGTCTATAACCCGGAGGTTTTGGAATGAAGGAAGAGTTTTATAAAAAGTGGATGATCAGCTTGGGAAAGCCTAGGCATCCGTTGACTCGGGAAGAAGCCAAAAAGTTGCACGACGAACGGGAAATGTACGTGGTTGTGTTTAAAGAGGGGGATACACCGAAGTTTGTTGTCGAGATGGAGTTTAGAACATGGTATTGCACCGTTCTTCATCTCAATGAGAACAGAAGGGAAGAGATCCTTGAGGCCTACAAGGAAATGTACGATATGTACGACAAAACAGGGGTTGGTATTCCAAAAGGGATTGAAAACCAGATTTTCCTCCGAAATCGAAAAGAAAAATACTTTGACAAAGAAGGTTGGATATCTTTCCTTTTCGAAACGAGCGGAAGGTACGATAAGGTGTATCACAGTTGGTCGGGTGGAGAATATCAGAAAGCCGATCAAGGCATCGAACGCGTGGATAAGTTAATCAAAGATAAACCCGAATTCGGCGATTATTGGGCTCTGTTGCCGGAAGAGAGTGGGTCATAGTTTTATAATTTACCCTCCCATAGCGGAGGGTTTTGTCGTTTTCCTTTCCTGCAAAAGTGGTTGCCTAAGATCATCGGTGGCGGCAGTGGTGGAGTGACGGATCAGTCCACCTTTGACTGGCTGAGAGACCGGAAATTGGATTGGAGAAGTGCCACCCTTGCGGGCATGATCGGCCTGCTCATCCCCTATGCCGGGGCGATCATCGATGGGGCCCCAGCCTTGAGCAAATCATTTCAAAAAATGACCCCCGGTGTCTCCGAAGACGGCACACTCTAGTGTTGCTTCCGTAAGGCTTTGCCCCTGCCCGATGCTCAGATTTGGAGCGGCCAGTCATTACTTCCTTGCTGGATCGGTCGCGTGGGTGAACACGATCTCCTTGCCGAAAATATGGATAATCAACACGCCTGACAGAAGATATATGAATGGGACCAGATGAGTTTTAGCCAAAGAAATCCGGTACCCGTGCACGGGAACCGGACTGCAAGCAGTGAGATGTTTTTGAAAACACGGACCCGGTTGCCGCCGGGTTCGTGTTTTAATGTCAAAGCTGATTCAAATATCGAGCGACATCCTCAGGGACCTTGCAGTCCAATTCGATCAGAGAGACTTTCAACTTCACATAGGGAAGCTCCCGGTAGGTGATGAGCCTTGCCACTTCGTACAATGGAGCCCCTTTTCCTTTCTTTTCCCCTACTTGGAGCGTCTCCTCTTGATAAAAAATATATTCATGGCTTGGTTTTGCGTCCTCGGGTAATCGGGAATCAGATTCCCATTCTTCTACTCGTAGTTTTGCAACAAACTTTTCCAATTCCTTTTTCTCAGTCAAACTGCGTTGAACCTCATCTGAAGCGACGGATTTCATTTCGATCCGTTGTGCTTTATCCATTTCTCCCAAGGCCTCCTGCGGTGAATCTTGTCCGGGCGAACCACACCCATCCACTTCCCCATGTACACCCCACCTTTACCTCAGAATCATCCCCTTAATTTAAACCAATTCGGGAAAAATACCCAATCCAAAGAAGATGTCCGGCCCCGTGGCACCGGGAACCGGACATCTGACCAATGATAGTTTGGTTAAGACTACACGGACCCGGTGGCCGCCGGGTTCGTGCCAAGATGGGATGCCTTTTAATCTTTGATTTTATTCTATCTGATCCCATGGGGAAAGTAAACCTGACGGAGGATTGGACCCCACCTCTGCATAGAACGGGGCAATGAATATCGGATCCCTGCAAACTATTCACACAATGACGCTGTTGATGAACCCTAAAGTGGATGATAGAAACGAAACGACCCTTTCGCTCTTCCCGTCCCCCCATCGTAAAATATCCCTTGAGGGAACGGGAATGGTGGGACGGCTACGATCTGCAAAGAGCGCAAAGGCTCTTCACCGTCCCCCCATTCCGATTTTATTTTATACCTAAAATATGGATAACCCGCACGCCTGAGACAAGTTTCTAAAAGTAATGACAGGCCAGACGGAACAGGGTATAATTTTCCATAGGGCACGAACCCAACGGATGTCGGACCCCCATCGGCGTCGTCACCCCACTTCTGAGGAGACGGATCACTGGACCTGCCGACCGCATCTTCTTTTCGTCTCACGGAAGGAAGGAGCCAACGCAGGAGCACCCAGGGCACGCCCCGAGGAGGTGACCCTTCCATGCTTCCATGGGAGGAGGTGAAAGACTTCCTTTCCCTGCTGTGAGCGGCGTTCCTGGCCTTGGCTCTGGTATTGCTCGCTCACTGGCTTACCCCCTGTGGGAAAAGGAAGAAGTCCGACACCCGTAGCACCGGGAACCGGACTTCTGACCGCAAATCATGTGGCAGTTGATTCACACGGACCCGGTGGTTACCGGGTTCGTGTCCTTTATTGTATGTCCTTTTTGGGTCCAAGAGAAATCAATGGGAGCGCAGGACTGTTGATTAACCAATAAATGGGTGGAGAAAACTAAATCGACCTTTCGCTCTTCCCATTTCCCCATCATAAACTATGGCTTGAGGGGACAGGGAGGGTGGGACGGCTACGATCTCTTGCAAAGAACGCATAGCGAGACCCGGGAGCGGAAAGCGGCCCTAGCGAGACTTGTGCCCTATGGGTGCAAAGGCGAATCAAAGTCCCGCCATCCCGACCGGATTCCCTACCTAAAATATGGATAATCCACATGCCCGGAAAGTAAACCCGACGGAGGTTTGAATCCTCCTCCATAGGTGCGCGATTAGGGTAGATACAATTCCCCCTGCTCCGCCACCTGAAGCGTCTCCCTCACCGGTGATTCGTAAGCGAGCCCGTTTTGTTCCGCCAGAGTACGCTTCAACAGCTCCAGGGCACTCTCCTCCGCCGGATCGTGGGTCCCCAGTTCGCCCCGGAAGGCTTGGGTGAGGATGGATTGGGTGAGCTCATCACAGTCAACTTCGGACAATAAGCTAAGTTGCTCCTTCTCAAGGTGTGCTATCCTATGAATTGCAGAGATAATTTCGCATTGTTCTTCATAACTACATAGCGGAACTGGGATGTTACTCATAAAAGCTTGATTAATTGTAGCCATTCCCACAGTTTGTTTTGAGGAATTTAGAATCAATTCCTTAACGTAACCCAATTCCAATACGTACGCCAGATAAAAAGGATTTACGTGGTTACAAACACGAGCTCTTATATTTTTACTTTCAAAAACGGATTTCGGAAATTCCTTTGGTACGGCTGCACACTTTCCTACTAACTCTCGTGAATTAACACGGTTTATCAGAATATCGCCATATTGAAGTTTATACTCATCAACCTCTGTAGGATCCAACCTCAAAAAGTGCATATCTTTGAAGTTAAGTTCACTTTGATGGATATTGTACATCCTCAGACAAGGAACCCCTATATCGTCGTAGTACTCTTTTGGCTTATAAATGCCGTTTTTAAAGCTGTTAACAATCTCACCCAGCCTCACCCACTTCCACCCCTCTGGCAGTTCGTAGGGTGGATCCATAGGAGCGTAATCGGTGGTCTTTTTGCGGCGGCCCTTCTGGGTCTCCATGCTTGCCTTCTCTTCCCGGATCCGTTCCAGCAGGCGGTCGGCGGGTTCCACGTCGGGGTGCTGTTCTCGCCAAGTGCGGGTCAGTTCGCCGCGGAAGGCCCGGTCGAGGAGGGCGGCACGACGCTGCTCAAAGCTGTCCCGGGCCTCCTGGATCAATCCCTTCGCCTCTTCGATTTTCCCCAACAGAGACTCCACCCGGTCCACGATCCGTTTTTGTTCGGAGAGAGGGGGGAGGGGGAAGGGAACTTTTGCGGCTTTACTTCCCGAAATTTCTTTGAATGTTGTTCCACTAGCAAACTCATCAACAATATGCTTAGCAAAGCGCAAATACCAATACCCATAATCCGGAACATACGCTTCCGTAGGTGGAAAGCTTTTAAATCCTTGATTAGTACAAAGCAAGTTTGCTGCTAAGGCTACATATCCCACTGGTGCTCGTGAAGAAAGGAGTAATGTATTTTTAGGTAACAGCTTAGCAGAGCTGTTTTTCAACCCACTTTTTGTTATGTTACGCTTCCCTTGGCTAATGTATTTATCTTTATATCCTGACAGATCAGCAGGTGTAATCCACGGAATCTCTCCATTATAGTACTCTTCTACACTTGACTTTGGAGTTCCTCCACCAGTAACCTTTGAAAGTGATCCCAACCTCACCCACACCCAATTCTCCGGCAGCTCATAGGGCTGCTCCTCTTCGGGCACCAGGGCTTCAGTCAGCAACTCTTCCAGCGTTTTTGTCTGTTTCTTTTTTCGGCTCACTTGCGTCCCTCCCTGGCGGCTTTCAGTTCGGAGACGACGTCGGTAAGGAGGGCGGTGGCGCGTTCCAGTTTGCCAATGGCCTCCTCGGCAGAGTCGATGGGATCAGGAAGATCCTCATAGGCGGAAAGGGAGGCATCGGCGATGAGGCCGAGGTCGAGGGTGTCTCCCTTGGCACGGATCTCCTCCCGGGTGAAGCAGGACCAGCGCTCATCCGGCACCTGACTCCGATCGGTGGCGGTGTAAGCCTGGATGAAACCGTCAAAGTGAGCTTCGGTAAGGGGGTTGCGCTTGCCGAAGCTGGCCATATTGGTCCGAAGATCATAGAACCAGACCTTTTCCGTGTTGCCCGTATCGTTGGTGCCCCTCTCAAAGAAGAGGACGTTGGTCTTCACACCCTGGGCGTAGAAAATTCCCGTGGGCAGACGCAGGATGGTGTGCAAGTTGCATTTGTCCATCAGGTCAGCGCGGATACTTTTGCCGTCTCCGTCTTGAAAGAGGACGTTGTCGGGCAGGACGACAGCGGCACGGGCTTTTCCGTCCGCTTTCAGGGCCCGGTAGATATGTTGCAGAAAGTTGAGCTGTTTGTTGGTAGAGGGATAGGTGAAATCATCCCGGGTGGGCCGCTCCCCGCCCCGCTTGGTACCAAAGGGAGGGTTGGTCAGGATGACGTCCATCTCCCCCATCTCTTTTCCCAGACTGGAGAGGGTGTCTCCGAGCTGGATCTTCCCTTCGATCCCATGCAGACGAGCGTTCATCAAGGCGAGGCGGTGGGTCTCCTGGACCAGTTCACAACCCGTGAAAGCCTCGTATTTCTGGAAGTCCCGCTGCTGTTGGGATTCCAGATCGAAGTATTGATCATACTTCTCCCTCAGATAATGATCCGCTGCGATCATAAATCCGAAAGTGCCGGCGGCGGGGTCGTTACACTTTTCTCCCGGTTGAGGGTCGATCAGCTTCACCATCACATTGATGAGTGGCCGGGGGGTGAAGTATTGCCCCGCCCCGGACTTCTTCTCACTGGCGTTCTTCTCCAACAATCCCTCGTACAGGTTGCCCAAGCCTTCCTCCCGGGCGCTGTACCAATCCAGCCCATCGATGGAACGGATAATCTTCTCTAGATTCTTGGGTTCATCGATGTTGGTGGAAGCGTTGCCGTAGATTTGCCGCACCAGGGGATCTCTCCCCTGGGCGCCTAGATCCGTGAGCAGACGACGATAATGCTGATGCAACTCCTCCCCATGAAGAGAGGTAAGGCGATCCCAACGGTATTCTTCAGGGATCGAGTCCTCCTCCTCCCGCTCCTTCATCATTTTGAGAAAAAGGATATAGGTGAGCTCTGTCACATACTGGTGATAGGTGATCCCGTCGTCCCGCAGGACATTACACAGGTTCCACAGCTTTTGTACGATTTCCTGGGTGTTCATCTCCGATGTTCTTCCTTTCTTTTAGGCAAAGAGATGTTGGTTGATCCGGTCGAGAATGGACTGGGCTTGTCCATGGAAAATTTTATCGATGCGGCGATAACCGCCCTGATCTTTGAAAGGATCTTCATTAAAAACCTGCTCCGCGTCGGTACCCAACACGCTCTCCTGCTTAAGGACCTTTTCAATCCGGTTCAACCAGTTTTTCTGAGGAGCCGTCCACTGTTGAGAACGGCGGAGCTTCTCCATGGCTCTCCGCACTCGTTCTTCATGGGAGACAAGGGGTTCCCTTAGCATACGTTGCCGGATGAAGCTGATAATGTCAGCGGCGATCTCTTCATTGGTCGCCTCAGCCCAGGCAGTTCGCAGTGTGGTTTCTCGATAGCCTGCCTTGGCCAGCTCCCGCTTCAGCTCCTTCAGGCTTTCCCGGGTCAAATCCGAGGGGCGTTGGCAGACCAGGCGCAGGGCAGGGAGCCGGTTTTCATTCTCCTGCAAAAACTGGCCAAAGGCTTCCAGGTAGTCTTGCGGCCGCTCGGCTTCCCCGTATCCCCGCTGATGGCTGAGTAATTCATCGGGATGATTGGAGATATATTTGCGCCGGGGTTGTGGTGTCCGCTGATCGAGGAAGGTGAGCAGGGGAGCTTCCTGCTCCAACTTCTCTGCCACTTCTTCCAGAGGAGTCTTGCGAATCCAATCTACCATCTCCTCCACAGTGCGCCCGCAGTGATTCTGAAATTCTTGTCGTTCTTGCTCCTGAAAGAAACGCTGTTTTCGGTTCAATTTCCCCAGCAGTGTATTACGATACCGTTTTTGCACGGATTTGTCATCCACTTCCCGCATCTCCGCCACCAGCTGAGTGAAGGAGACCTGGGGGTGGACGGTGGCCGGTTTCATGCGGGTGAAGGGTTCCAACGCCTCATAAAGGCGAACCGGGTCGAAGATCTCAAAGTACTCTTTGCCCACCCGCTCGCAAGGCCGGGTGGCTCGGCCCAGCATCTGTTCGTAGAGCACCCGGGACTTGATCCGGCGCAGAAAGACTAGAGTGCAGATCTCAGGGACATCGATCCCCGTCGTCAGCAGATCCACCGTCACCGCCACCTTGGGGTAGGCTTCGTTTTTGAAACGGCGGATCGCTTCCAGGGAATCATGGACGGAGCTGGTGATCTTCAGCACCGCCCGTTCCTCTTCTTCCTGCCACTCCCATAGCTTTTTCCTCAGGATCTCTGTCACCATGTCAGCGTGCTTGTCACTGGCGGCAAAGATGAGGGCTTTCTTGCCGTTTTCCAGGTCCAGGTGTTGGGCCACTTCATCCAGGACCGTCTCATTGAAGGAACGGGTGATGACCGCTTTGTTGAATTGATCCACCTCGATGCTGACTTCGTCTTCCAAGCGGTCGATCCGCTCCACCTTTTGCTGATCCTCATCATAGACTTCGACGGACTCCCCCACCTGCCAGCGGATGCCCTCCTGGGCCAAGCGGGTGGTCAACTGGTGTGGCGGGGTATGGTCGATCAGATAGCCGTCCACCACCGCTTCCCGGTAGGTGTAGTTGTAAATGGGGTCACCGAAGATCTCCCGCGTATGTAGGGCCGGGGTGGCGGTCAATCCGATCTTGATCGCATCGAAGTAATCCAGGACCCTTCGATACTGGCTGATATATTCCTTCTGATCCCGGAAAAGGAGCTCCACCTCTCCCATCTCCTTGTCTAGCTTGTAGCCCCGGTGGGCCTCGTCTACGATAATGCAGTCATAGAGGCCGACAGAGGGGATCCCAGTCTCCCCTCCATTCTTGAACAGGCGGCTCACCATTCCCTGCACCGTCTGGATATGGACTTTCGTTTCAGGCTGGGGGACCTTCTCCTTTAACCCTTGCAACTCGAAAATCTGGGCAAAGGTTCGATAGTTTTCCAGAGGCGATTCTTTAAATGCATCCTCCGCCTGCTGCCCGAGGGCGGTCCGGTCGACGAGGAACAGGATGCGGCGGCAAGCTTTGCTCTTGATGAGCCGATAGATCAACCCGATGGCGGTGCGGGTCTTCCCTGTCCCGGTAGCCATGGCCACCAACAGCTCCCGCTTCCCCTCTCGGATGCCTCGTTCCACTGCCTGAATCCCCTGTTCCTGATAGGGACGGAGACCCAGGTAGCTGAATTCCTCCTCCTCCAGTCGTTTCAGGGCCTGCTCCTCATCCTGGGACAGCTTCTCCTGCAGGTCCTCTGGAGAAAACCAGGCGGGCAAGGCACGGCCCCGGTTTTGCCGACTGCGTAGATCCTGATACCAGATCCCCGATTGTTCCTCCACCTGCTGAAAGTAGTCCCGTCCGTTGGTGGCAAAGACGAAGGGAACCCGGTAGTCCCCCCAGCGCTGAATCTCTTCTTCTCCCTCTGAGATTTCCACGTGGCGAGCATATTCTTTGGCCTGCTCCAGATCCGAGGGAATGCTTTTGCTGATCTTCTTCGCCTCCACCAAGCCCACCAGTCTCAATCCGACAAACAAAGCATAATCCGCCGGGCCACAAGCTGTCGGCCATTCAGCGATCGCCTGGTTCTTTCCTTTTTCCGGCCGAGCCCCCTTGGCATAGCGGAGACGGCGGGAATCGGCGACCCAACCGGCCAGGGTCAGCTGTTCGTCGATGATGCGGCGGGTCTCTTCCTCGGTCAGATCCAGCCGGTCAGCGGCGCGGCGGGCTTGTGCCCGGCGATTGAGCATCTCTCCGTGACTCAGAGTGTTCAAACGCATCCGTTCCAGTTCCGCCGCCAGCTTCTGTTCCAGTTCCTGTTCCCGCTGTGCTTGTTCTTTCCGGTATTTTTCTTCGATTTCCCGGCGAATCTCCTCCGGTTCCGGCCGTGGTTGAGGCTCCTGGTAAGGTTCCGGCTGGAAATCCCAATCACCATAGGTTTGCATAAACCAGACAGACAGCTTGTAAGCGATCTGAAGAAGGCTCTTCGCCTCCTGCGTCGTTCCGATCCCCTCGTGAACTGCATCGTTTCCCTTTTGGCGTAGAGAGTGGAACATGCCGATCACTTCCCGGGGCAGGTCGGCTTCCCGTCCTAGCACCCGCAACCGGTCATTCTGGTTATGGGGTTCCATGGTGACGGGCTTCTCCTCCGCATAGATGATTCTCGCCATTCTCTCCCCGAAAAGGCGGAGTTTAAAGAGTGTTGTATTGGGATCGGGGTGCAGATTGCGTTCTCCCGCCTCCCCTAGGTCCGCCAACAGAGGCCATCGTTCTGTTAAAAACGAAAAATTACTCCCCTCCAAAGCCTCCACTCCTTCTTTTTAAGAAAAAAATGATACTTCCAGTATAGCACGGCTTGGAAATATTTTTGGAGGAAGATGATAAATTACACGAACCCAGGGCTGTTGATTAACCCTAAAGTGGATGCCGGGAACGAAACGATCCTTTTCGTTCTTCCCATTGTCTCCATCGTAAAATATGGCTTGAGGGGACGGGGAGGGTGGGACGGCTAAGATCTCTTGCAAAAAACGCATAGCGAGACTCGGGAGCGGAAAGCGACCCTGGCGAGACTTGTGCCCTATGGGTGCAAAGACTCTTCACCGTCCCACCATCCCGACCTGATTTCCTGCCTAAAATATGGCTAAACAACACGCCTGACACGAACCAACTCCCATCCCGACCCACCCCATTACTCTCTTCCAGGTGCCTTGGTATGAATGGTCACTTTGGCCCACTGTATTTCCATTTTCAAGTTCACTTGAGAAACCAGAAATTCCAGGAAAATAAGACATCTACATCCAACGACGTATCTGAACGGATAAAATAGTTCCTTTTAAGTATTGTTAATAAAGGAAATATTATCTAATATTTATACAGAATTTCAGAAAAGAGGTGGTATTTAGAAATACGGGACTGTCCTGGTTTTATCTTCCCCTTCCCAACAGTAAAAGGAGTGAAAAACATGAAAAGAGTGTCCAAGGTATTCGTGGGTCTGGCATTGATTTTGGGGCTTTCCTTCGCAGGGATGACGGAGGGACTGGTCCCCCAAGCTTCTGCCGCCTGCACCTTTATCAAACCGGCTGATGGAACGTATACCTCTGGGTTCCGCCCACCTGGTCGACCCAACCACCACGGGGTCGACATCGCCAAGAGCGGAACGGTTCCCATCAAGGCAGCCGCTGCGGGAACTGTCTCCAAATCCTATTATTCCAGCTCCTATGGAGAGGTCGTATTCATCAAGCACAAAATCAACGGAGTGAACTACGAGACGGTGTATGCCCATATGCGTTCCGGCTCTCGCACGGTCAAGGTGGGAAACAAAGTGACCCAAGGACAGCGCCTCGGTTACATGGGGAGCACCGGTGATTCCACAGGCCAACACCTGCACTTTGAAATCCACAAGCCCGAATGGACAAGCTCCAAGAAACATGCCGTCAACCCGATGAATTATCTGAACTGTAAAAACCCCCCGAAAACAGGGGACACGGAGAACTTCAACATCGGGCACTACACTGTGAAAAAGCAGTTCACCGTTCCGGCGGGGTCCACCATCACGGTGAAACCGAGTTCGATCTCCCAAAATCCCCATAGCATCAAAGTCCGGCTCACCAACACCAAGACCGGAAACTATGTGGAAGAGACCGTTCCCAAACAAGACGGTAAGTTTACCAACATGAAGGCGGGAACCTTCAAGATCACTCTTTACCAAATGAAAAAAGGTGCCGTATCCGGCAAAGTGTCCGTTAAAACCTCCAAAGACTCTCACTCGGAAAACTTCAAGACATCGACAAGCTCCACCATGAAAAAGCAGTTCACCGTTGGAGCCGGAAAGTCGATTACGGTGAAACCCGGTTCCGTCTCGCAAAAATCCTACAGTATCAAGATCCGGCTGACCAATGTAAAAACCGGAAATTACACTGAAGAGACCGTTCCCAAACAGGACGGCAAGTTCACCAATATGAAGGGCGGAACCTATAAGGTGACTCTCTATCAAATGAACAGCGGACCCGTTTCCGGAAAAGTAACCGTTACAAAATAGACGGATTTACGGGAAAAGGTCGCCTCAGTCCCCATCAAACTAAAGGGATCGAGGCGACCTTTTTACAATATGACCATAGGGCCGGCCCTCACGCCATTCCATCCAACATAAGAAAAGGGATGAAATCAGAGCTGTTGATGAACCATAAAATAGATGATGGAAACGAAACGATCCTTTCGCTCTTCCATTGCCCCCCTATCACAAAACATCGCTTGAGGGGACAGGGAGGGTGGGACGGCGACGATCTCTTGCAAAGAGCGCAACGACGAATCAAAGCCCCACCATCCCGATCCAATTCCCCTCCCAAAATATGGTTAATCAACACGCCTGGGGTGAAACAGTTTTTCCATCCCTCCCCACCAATGCTTACAAATTTGTCTTTGGCATATCTGTCCGGCTACTGTTCAAAGCTCCAGCCGTCAGTATTTCATCGACAGAGCCTTCTTGGCCCGCATCAGGTCTCCTGCCAGCAATTGATGCAGGTCGTGGGCAGGGTACATCCCCCTTCGGTACATAAAGCTGAACACCAGATAGTGCATCTGAACGGCGGACACCATCTGCTTCAACAACACCTCATGAACGACGGGGGTGGTCGTCTCCGTCAAGGCGACGGCGTAGTTGCGGACTGCGGATTTGGCCCATCCCAGGATTTGTCCGGCGTAGTAGCCCGTCTCATCGCCCCGTTTCATGGAGATGTCGGGATCGGGATCCGAATTCCGTTGCTGAGCCACCTGGGGGGCGGCGGGATAAAAAGCCATCAGCTCTTTCAGATTGGCGGTCAATCCCTGGATAAAAACCATGTAAATCTTCTTCAGTTCCTCATCCATCACCTTGGGGTAAGTTTTTTTCAGTCTCATCAAGCCACCGGACTGAAACGCCACCAATTCATGCAGTTCCAACGTTTCATGCCAGGCCAGCCGTGGTTTGGGGTGAAAATCCTCCATCACTTTTCCTCCTTTGTCAATACTGTCCACTTCAGCCTATGGGTAAAGAACCCAAACGGTTCCAAAAAAAAACGCCCAGGAGTCATGTTCCTGGGCGAACTCTTCTCTTCCTATTTTTTTTTACCTTCCGGCTAAAGTCGATAAATTGAGCAAAAAAGAGTGCGAGAATGGTCCATAATAACAATTCCGGAAGATCTCTCTCCTGGAGAATGATCCACAGCGAAACGATGGCCAGGATCGCCATTCGTACCCCCACTAGGCAGAGAATCACCTGGTGGGGAAGGCTCCCGGATCGCCACAGCTTCTCCATCTTTTTCCCCCCAATTGGAAACAGAGGCCAACGCCTCATCCCCTATTCTTCCTCTCTTTCGACAAAAGCGCAATACGTCTTACATCGTTATATTATGACGACCTCGGAACTAGAGATCGGACCCGAGCCATACAACGAAGGACGGAGGCTCCGCTGTCCAGTGCGGAGAAGCCATCACTCCTAGTGCCCCCTCAGAGAACATTGTGTGGAAAATCACAGAAAGGTAAGGAGGGTGGGGAGGCGAAGAGCCTTTGCGCTCTTTGCAAGAGATCGGAGCCGCCCCACCCTCCTGCCTCCGCCTTGCTGAAAAACAAGATCAAAATTGCCTGAAGGGGCACTAGCACTCCAAAGAAAGTTCATAGGCCCCTTTCACTTCCCCAAATAATCAATCGCCTCCGATGATGTTTTGATCACCGGAGACGATTCTGATTCATGGGACTTTAGAGATCGTTGCAGTCTTTTGTTGCAAAGAATCGACTTTAACTCTTGTTATTAGACTCCTTCTGTTCTGCCTTTTGGATGTTTTTTATCTGAGTAACCCATAACAGACTGATAAACATATAGCAAATCCCAACAATCGCCAAATTGGTACCGATATTTTCCCATAAAGGCTTGGATAAAACAAAATGTTCCCAAAGGGAATACATCGAAAAAAACAGGTAAGGCATAACTATATGAGTCATCGTAAATAGGGTTTTATTGAGATTCATAGTTTAGTCCTTCCTCTTCTTTTTGTCAGCTACATTTGCCACCATAATAAATTAAAGTTGCCGTGTGTCCTACTACAGCATTTGAACCTACACCTCACCTGACCAACCATTTAGCTGCTTCCTGTAAGCTTTTTTCTTAAGAGAGAGATCCCCATAAGTGTCCCTCCTTCTCCTTTCGGGTATAGTAAAAGATACAGGCATGTTGATTAACCATATTTTAGGCAAAAAATAAGGTCGGGAGTGTGGGACGGTGAAGAGCCTTTGCACCCATAGGGCACAAGTCTCGCCAGGGTCGCTTTCCGCTCCCGGGTCTCGCTATGCGCTCTTTGCAAGAGATCGGAGCCGTCCCACCCTCCCCGTCCCCTCAAGCGATGTTTTGTGATAGGGGGCAATGGAAGAGCGAAAGGATCGTTTCGTTTCCATCATCTATTTTATGGTTCATCAACCGCCCTGTAATAGATAGACTTTTCAAAAGAAATGGAGGGAGTTGTATGCCAAAAAGCTTGTCTGAGCGGGTTCGATTGAACAACGGAGTAGAGATGCCCTGGCTGGGACTGGGAGTGTACAAAGCGGAAGAAGGGGAGGAGGTGGTCCGCTCGGTCCAGACCGCCTTAGATCATGGATACCGCCTGATCGATACCGCTGCACTTTATCACAATGAAGAAGGGGTGGGCCAGGCGATCCGGGAATCCGGGGTGCCCCGGGAAGAGATTTTTGTCACCACCAAGGTGTGGAATGATCAACAAGGGTATGAATCCACCCTCCGAGCCTTTGAAGAAAGCCGTCGCAAGCTGGGGCTGGACTATATTGATCTCTACCTGATCCACTGGCCAGTGAAGGGAAAGTATCTGGAGACATGGAAAGCGCTGGAGCACCTGGTCCATGACGGTCGGGCCCGGGCGATCGGGGTGTGCAACTTCCAGGTGCATCATCTGAAGGATTTGATGGGTAACTGTGAACTCACCCCGGCGGTCAATCAAGTCGAGTTTCACCCCCGTCTCACCCAGAAAGAGCTGTTGGCCTTCTGCAACCAGAACCACATCCGGATGGAGGCCTGGGCTCCCCTGATGCGCGGAAAGGTCCTCGATCATGAGACGATTCTCTCCATTGCGGAAAATCACGGGAAAAGCCCGGCTCAGGTGGTCCTTCGTTGGGATCTGCAAAACGGGGTGGTCACCATTCCCAAATCAGTCCGGAAAGAGCGGATCTTAAGCAACGCCGATGTATTTGATTTTGAACTGACCCCGGAAGAGATGGAGCAAATCGACGCCCTTAATCAAGACGAGCGAATCGGCCCCGATCCAGACAATTTTGACCTTTGATTCCACTTTCCCCTTTCCAATATGGAAAGGGTTTTTTCACCTCTGGGCGACTGCGGAATACACTGGAGTCAGAACCCATTCGGGTGTGCCTGGTAACTCCATATTTAGGACTGGGACGATCGGGACCGATCTGACCGATCCAACTGGAGGACCACGCCTTTTTTGCAATGCTTGGATGACTAGACCTGTCCTAAAGCGAGGTGTTCTGATTTGTATCCAGTGTATCCATATTTGGGGTACGAAAAAAAGGTCTCTCGTCAGCCCCTCTCCTTTCCTCCCCAGCACCAACCCTGGCAACCGGGCTTGGAATATCTGATGTCACCTCCTCCCATCTGTGAAAACCCTCATTACCGGGGAAGCGGGAAGTTGTTGGACCGGGTAGCGGTGGTTACCGGGGGAGACAGCGGAATCGGACGTGCGACGGCCATCGCCTTTGCCAAAGAGGGGGCCCATGTGGTCATCCCCTATCTCTATGAGGAAAAGGATGCAGAAGCTACACGGATGCGAGTGGAGGAGCTGGGCCGGCGGTGCCTCCCAATCCCATGCGATTTGAAGGAAAAAACAGCGGCAACGGAAGTGATCCATCAAACCCTGTCCACCTTTGGAAAATTAAACATTTTGGTCAATAACCATGCCGTTCAATTTCGCCGGAAGAGTATCTTGGAGATCAGCCCAGAACAGTTGGAGCTAACCTTTCGAACCAATATCTTCTCCTTCTTTTATCTGACCCAAGCCGCCCTTCCCCACCTTCCACGGGGGAGTTCCATCATCAACACCACTTCTGTAACCGCCTATGAAGGCGAACCGAAACTCATCGATTATTCCTCTACCAAAGGAGCGATCGTCTCCTTTACTCGCTCCCTCTCTCAGTCCCTTATCCATCAGGGGATCCGAGTGAATGCGGTGGCCCCAGGCCCGATCTGGACGCCCTTGATCCCCTCCTCCTTCTCTGCAGAAGAGGTGGCTCGCTTTGGCACCGACACCCCGATGAAGCGGGCAGGTCAACCCTTTGAACTGGCCCCTACCTATGTGTATCTGGCATCCGATGATTCGGGGTATGTTTCCGGTCAGGTGCTTCATGTGAATGGCGGCGTGATCACCGAGACCTGATCCCCGATACCAACCGACTCCCTTTCCCATCCAGGGCACTCCCAGTAGCGGAGGCCCTTTTTCGGTATAATGAAAAGGAAGAGCAAGGGGAGGGATGGCAATTGAAATTATTGATCGCAGACCGTGATGAAAAGGAGCGAACCGGCCTGGAGTGGCTCGTGGGGGCTTGGCCGCTCCCCTTTCAGAGCGTGGTGACAGCTGAGGATTTTGACACCTTGTGGGAAAGGATGACCCAGGAGGTGCCATCAGTCTGCTGCATCGAACTAGATATGATTCCCCGGGAACGATGGGAAGAATTCCGGCGCCTGCTCCCCGCCTACACCCAAACGGTGATCGGAATGACGGCGGAAGCTACCTTTGCCCGAGCCGTCCAAGCCATCGAACTGCACGCTATCGATTTATGGGTGAAGCCCGTCTCTCCTGATCGGATCAAACGCTCTCTCAACCAGGCTTGGCGGAGATGGACGGAAGGGGAGGCAGGCATAACTCCAGTTCCTCTTTCCGTCCCCGTCCCCCCTCCTTCCTACCGCTCCCTTTTCCTTGAAGAGGGAGGAGCCGGGGAGGAGGATCTGTTGCTCCTGCAACCGGAAAGCTCCGGGACTGTTGCGGCTCTGTACCGGTTCCTGGAGATGTATCCCTTCCATGACCGGCCCCACCTCTTTCCCGTGAGTGATGCGGTGGCGGCGGTGTTCCCTCCTACTTCCTCGGTAGGAGTGGAGGCTTTGCAACGGGAAGGATACCGCTTGATCGGGGAATGGTCGGATCATTCTCCAGAATCCCTGTTTGCAGTGATCCCCAACCCGCAGGAACCCTCCTCCCTGCGACAACAGTATCAGATGGCGAGATGGGCCCTCCAACTTCGATTTTACCAAGGGGACCGACAGGTGTTGATCTTGGATGAACCTGTGGAGTGGAAAGCGATCGATCCCTTTCTCAGCCCCCAGGAGCAACGTCTCTGGGTGGACATGCTAGATCGAGCCGATCAGGATGGGATCAAGTCTTGGATGCAACAAGAGTTTTTCGGTCTGATCCCCCCTTACCCCGATCCGGGACTGTTGCGAATCCGGTTGACCAGTCTGTTAGCCCAGCTGCGCCGGTTTATGATCAGTCGATCCCTGCTGAACCACCCTTCCTTGGAAGAGGACTACCATCGGATCTTTTCCACCGTTCTCTACAGTCCCCTCCTGTATCGGATTGTGCAGGAACTGCTGTTGTTTATCTATGCGCTCCTGGAACAGGCCGCAGCACAGCGGCAACAGGGGAAGACAGATCCGATCGAACAAGGCATACGCTGGATGGAGACCCAATTTCACCGTCCCGATCTCCGCTTGGCGGAGGTAGCTCACCATGTCGGGCGCAACCCTTCGTATTTCAGCCACCTCCTCTCCCAGAAAAAACAGATCGGATTTCGTCAGCTCCTACAAAGAATCCGGGTGCAACACGCCCGCCACTTGCTGGAAACCACCACGCACCCGATCGGGGAGATCGCTCTTCAATGCGGTTTCCGTCAGGGTAACACCTTTAGCCGCATCTTCAAACAAATGACAGGCTATTCCCCTCGGACCTATCGGGACCTAAAGAAAAATGAAAAAACCAAAGAAAAGTAGCATCCGGTTTGAAAGCGTTTCCTCCATTGGATTCACATCTAAAGAATCGCCTCTTTTTCAAATGAAGGAATTCTGCAAATTCCACCGCCTTTTTCTCTATACTCAAGGAAGAAGCTGAATATGGGAAAGGAAGGTGGACCGGAATGGTTCAATCGCAGACAGGCCCGCGAACCCTGCGTGCCCCCAGGGGAAAGGAATTGCATACCAAAGGCTGGATCCAAGAAGCGGCCTTGCGGATGTTGATGAATAATCTCGATCCGGAAGTAGCCGAACGGCCAGAAGATCTGGTCGTCTATGGAGGCATCGGCAAGGCGGCGCGAAACTGGGACGCTTTAGATGCCATGGTACGTACACTGACGGAGTTGGAAGAAGACGAGACGATGCTGGTACAATCGGGCAAACCAGTAGCGGTGTTCAAGACGCACACCGACGCCCCTCGGGTCCTGATCGCCAATTCCAATCTAGTCCCCGCCTGGGCCAATTGGGATCACTTTCATGAGCTGGACCGGAAAGGCTTGATGATGTATGGCCAGATGACAGCAGGTAGCTGGATCTACATCGGCAGTCAGGGGATCGTCCAGGGGACATATGAAACCTTTGCCGAGTGTGCTCGCCGCCACTTTGGCGGTTCCCTGAAAGGAACCCTTACGGTTACCGCCGGTCTCGGAGGAATGGGTGGGGCTCAACCTCTGGCAGTCACCCTCAACGGCGGAGTAGTGATCGCCGTGGAGGTGGATCGCACCCGGATTCAGCGGCGGCTGGATACGCGCTACCTGGATCGGATGGTGGACAACCTGGAAGAAGCGTTGACCCTGGCCCAGGAAGCCAAGGAAAAAGGGGAGCCTCTCTCCATCGGCCTGCTGGGCAATGCGGCGGAGATTCTCCCCGACATGATCCAGCGAGGATCGATCCCAGACATCGTCACCGACCAAACCTCCGCCCATGATCCCCTCAACGGCTATCTCCCCCGAGGAATGACACTGGAAGCGGCGGCTACCTTACGCAAGGAAAATCCGGAGAAGCTGGTGGCTTTGGCCAAGGAGAGCATGGCGGTCCATGTGCGAGGGATGTTAGAGATGCAACAGCGTGGAGCCATCGCCTTTGACTATGGCAACAACATCCGACAGGTGGCCCAGGATGAGGGCGTGGAGAACGCCTTTGATTTCCCCGGCTTCGTCCCAGCCTACATTCGTCCTCAATTCTGCGAAGGGAAAGGCCCCTTCCGCTGGGTAGCCCTCTCGGGAGACCCGGAGGATATCTACAAGACCGACGAGGTGATCCTGCGGGAGTTCAGTGACAACGAGCCTCTCTGCAACTGGATCCGGATGGCCCAGGAGAAAATCGCATTCCAAGGACTGCCGTCACGGATCTGCTGGCTCGGCTATGGAGAACGGGCTCGCTTCGGAAAAATGATCAATGACCTGGTGGCCTCCGGGGAATTGAAAGCCCCCATCGTGATCGGCCGGGATCATCTAGACTCCGGCTCCGTCGCTTCCCCCAACCGGGAGACGGAGGGGATGAAGGACGGCAGCGACGCCGTCGCCGACTGGCCCATCCTGAACGCCCTGATCAATGCCATCGGTGGAGCCAGCTGGGTATCCGTTCATCACGGGGGTGGTGTAGGCATGGGGTACTCTCTTCATGCTGGGATGGTGATTGTCGCCGACGGAACCCCTGCCGCCGAAAAACGGCTGGAGCGGGTCCTCACCACCGACCCAGGCATGGGTGTTGTCCGCCATGTAGATGCAGGCTATGAAACCGCCGTGAAGACCGCCCGCACCAAAGGGGTCCGCATCCCGATGCTCGATTAGAACACGTCTGATCTAGGGATCGCTCCAGACGCACCCTGGAAGCGTGGTGCAGGGAGAGTGGGACTTCACATGGAATGGCTCAGCTCGCAAGAACAACGAAAGTAATCACCACGCTTCTAGAAAACAAAAACCAGGAGGAAGATCATGAGCGATAAACCTCTTCTCATTCAAAACGCCGCCCAACTAGTCACTTTGAAAGAAAGCTCCTCTGCCCCCCTGCGCGGGAAGACGATGGAGGCGCTTCAAATCATTGAGAACGGCAGTGTCTGGGTGGAGGAGGGAATCATCCAATTCGTCGGTACAGACACCCAGGTCCGGGAACAGGTCGGCTCCCGCCTGGAAACAGCGGAGGTGGTGGATGCCACCGGCCGCCTGGTCACTCCAGGACTGGTGGATCCCCACACCCATCTTGTCTTCGCTGGCAGCCGGGAAAATGAATTTGAGATGCGCCTCCAAGGGGCTACCTACATGGACATCATGGAAGCCGGCGGCGGCATCCATGCTACCACATCTGCCACCCGCGAGGCGGATGAAGAACAGCTGTACCAGGAGAGCCAACGGCGCTTGGATTCATTCCTGCGTCACGGGGTCACCACCCTAGAGGCCAAGAGCGGCTACGGTCTCTCCCTGGAACACGAGCTGAAGCAACTGGAAGTAGCTCAAAAACTAAACCAAGACCACCCGGTGGATGTGGTCTCCACTTTTATGGGCGCCCATGCCGTCCCCAGCGCTTACAAGGATCGCCCTGATGACTTTGTGGAGCTGGTAATCCAGGAGATGATCCCTGAGGTGGCCCGGCGCAAGCTGGCGGAGTTTAACGATGTTTTCTGCGAACGGGGCGTATTTACCCCGGACCAGTCCCGTCGCATTCTGGAGGCAGGCAAGGAGTATGGACTCGCCCCCAAGATTCACGCCGATGAGATCGAACCCTATGGCGGAGCCGAATTGGCCGCACAGGTGGGGGCTGTCTCCGCCGATCATCTGCTGAAAGCCTCCGATGCAGGTATCCAGGCGATGGCGGAGGCCGGTGTGGTGGCCGTCTTACTTCCGGGAACCGCCTTTTTCCTGATGGCGGAGATGGCCGAGGGACGGAAGATGGTAGATGCCGGTGTCCCTGTTGCTCTATCCACGGATTGCAATCCCGGTTCCTCTCCGACGATCTCCCTGCCCTTGATCATGAACCTGGGCTGCCTCCAAATGGGCATGACCCCCGCCGAGGTGCTGACCGCCACCACCATCAATGCGGCTCACGCCATCCGGCGGGGACACGAGATCGGAAGTCTGGAACCGGGAAAGAAAGCAGATCTGGTTCTCTTCGATGTGCCCAACTACATGGGCCTTCAGTACCACTACGGTTCCAACCATACCCAGACGGTGATCAAGGACGGAAAAGTAGTTTATAAAAGGGACTAAACCCAGGAAAGGAGGACACCGCTGATGGAAACCCGTTATCCCTATCCCCTGCTGAACCCCCCCACCTTCCGCTGGCGTCGGCCAGACCCGCTTCCGGCGGATCCCAAAGTGCATGAGTGGATCCAATGTCTGGATGAAGAGAAGGCCTCATCCTTTGACTGGTCCGAGGTGGATGTCACCCTCCTTGGCGTCCCCCTCTCCCGTTCTTCCCTCAGCGCTTCCGGAGCCAGCGAAACCCCCGATGCCTTGCGCCGGGCTTGGAAAGGCTTTACTACCTACAACTTGGATGAGGAGGTGGACCTTACCTCCCTGCGTGTGGTCGACCTCGGGGATGTGAAACAACATGTCACCGACATCCCCGCCTGCCATCGGAACATTACGGAAGCGATGGTCGCCATGCGCACCCATCATCCCCATGCTCTGCCACTGGTGATGGGAGGCGACCACTCGATCACCGCCATGTTGGTCAAAGGGTGGAAGCAGGCTCACCCTGAGGAACGGATCGGCATCCTGCAATTGGATACCCACTTTGATCTGCGTAGCCTGGAGGACTTCGGCCCCACCAATGGAACACCGATCCGCAACCTGACCGAAAGTGGAACCCTTCGCGGAGAGGACGTATACAACATCGGCCTCCACGGCTTTTTCAATGCCCGCTCCCTCAAAGAGTACGCCGATCAGGTGGGGGTTCACTACGTCACCCTGAAGCAAGCGCGGAAACGCGGGGTGAATGTGGTGGTCCGCGAGGCTCTCGCGCACTTGGAACAGCAGGTGGACACCATCTATCTCACCGTGGATATGGACGTGCTGGATATTGGAGTCGGCCCGGGAGCCCCTGCCGCCACTCCCGGCGGAATGCGAACCGATGAACTGTTTGAGGCGGTCCGCATCGCAGGGACTCACCCCCAAGTGAAAGCGATGGACCTGGTCTGCCTGGACCCTCTGCGGGACGTGCGAGAGGCCACGGTGAAGGCCGGCGTCCATGTGATGCTCTCCTTCCTGACGGGACGGATCCAGAGAACCACAGCTTAAGGGGAGGGAAGTCTCCCCCTCCCTTTTTTCAAACGACATCAAGAGGAGGAACCCATCATGGGCAAACCGGAAAGTCAACCCCATTACCAGACGACAACTTCTTTTCCAGTCAAAAATATCGCAAAATTAATCCTATTCAGCGCGATCGGGATCTTTATGTTCTTTGTTCCCATGACCGTCGGGGACACCTCCAGCATCCCCTTGGATCATGTGGTGACCTGGCTACAGAAATCCCTCGGTCCCCTTGTTCCCTGGTATGCCTTGGTGATCATCCTGCTGGGCGCCCTGTATCCCTTTATCACAGGGAACTGGAAAAAGAGTCGGGTCGACCTCATCTTCTCCCTGTTCAAGATCCTGGGATTGGTAACCGCCATCCTCCTCCTCAC
The DNA here is from genome assembly GCF_050433445.1 of Kroppenstedtia sanguinis. NCBI lineage: Bacteria > Bacillati > Bacillota > Bacilli > Caryophanales > Thermoactinomycetaceae > Kroppenstedtia > Kroppenstedtia sanguinis. Next base: position 57,997 of record NZ_JBNPXF010000002.1, read on the forward strand.
CCAAACCGGCCCTGCCTGGTTGTTTGCTCCGGACATCGGCCCCTTTCTGTTTGAACAGTTGGTCATCCCTGTAGGGATTCTCGTTCCTGTCGGTTCAATCTTCCTGGCCTTGCTGGTGGGATACGGCTTGCTGGAATTCGTCGGGGTGCTGGTCCGACCGATCATGCGCCGAGTCTGGAAAACTCCGGGACGTTCGGCCATTGATGCCGTGGCTTCCTTTGTCGGTAGTTACTCCCTGGGGCTTCTGATTACGAACCGCCTGTATAAGGATGGATACTACACCGCCAAGGAAGCCACTATCATCGCCACCGGTTTTTCCACCGTCTCCGCCACCTTTATGATCGTGGTCGCTAAAACCCTGGGCTTGATGCAATATTGGAACCTCTATTTCTGGCTGACCCTGATTGTCACCTTCCTGGTGACCGCCCTGACGGTTCACCTACCCCCGATCCGAACCAAAAGCGAAGCCTATTTCGATGGCCAGGGGATCCCCGAACCGGAAGTGAGTCAACAGCTGTTTCGGACCGCCTGGAGCGAGGCCCTCACCGCTGCTCACAGGGCGCCTTCCCTTGGACGCAACATCTGGAGCAACCTGAAGGATGGCTTGGTGATGACGATGGCCATCCTGCCCTCGATTCTCTCCGTCGGTCTCATCGGGTTGTTGCTGGCCAAGTTCACCCCACTCTTTGACTGGCTTGGCTACCTGTTCCTTCCCTTTACCTGGTTGGTTCAACTACCGGAACCCTTGCTGGCTGCCAAGGCTGCCGCTGTGGAGATCGCTGAGATGTTCCTGCCCGCCTTGGTGGCGGCTGAAGCCCCCCTGGTCACCAAGTTCGTCATCGCCATCGTCTCGGTCTCTTCCATTCTCTTCTTCTCCGCCTCCATCCCCTGCATCCTGTCCACGGAGATCCCTATCTCTATCGGAGAGTTGGTCCTGATCTGGGTGGAGCGGACCATCCTGACCCTGCTCATCGCCACGCCGCTGGTCTATCTGTTATTGTGAAACTCCATTTTCGAAACCATCCGCCTTCCTTCGACACGGGGAAAGGCGGTCCTTAATGCCCCCCTTCAGAGGGGCATGGAAAAGGTCCAAAGAAGCAACATGATGAAAAAAAGAGCTGTTGCACTGCCGGGAAAGTTCTTTCCTTTGAGCCAACGATCCAATATGAAAAAAACCGTTGCCACAATGCATGAAACCATGAAGAGACTGGCAAATAATGCACATGCCAAAATGTGCAGTCCGTAACTGATCCAGGAAGAATACCAACCATCCATCCTCTCACTGAGTCGGTCAGCGATCATCGACACGGACACTCCAAAGAGAAAGGTTCCTAAAAAGATAAACGGGGTGTAGATTCGAAATCCACCCAATATATAGACAAATTTGTATCGATCCGGGTCTTCAAATCCTGAAGCATTGAGTGGAAAGACGACAGCCATCAGAAAAGAACTTAGTGTCGCCGCAAAGACAGCAGTTTGTAGTTTACGGTCCAGCATCAGAATCCCGCCTGTTTAATGCCTGCGCTAGCCGATACAAAAAGCGCAAAATGATCATTTCATCCCTTCACCCTTCTCTGTTGTAAATTTCAAATCTGATGTTAAGTTGGACTCTGACGATCCAAAAATGAAACCCAACCCTCCCTAGTAACTTTTTCGCTACATTTCTTAGGAAACCATTTTCAGCCCCACAGCTGCTCCCAGTACGAGGGTGATGAAGAAAATACGGGAAAAATGTTTGGGCTCACCATAAAACAGCATGCCTGCGATCGCTCCCCCTGCCGCACCGATTCCGGTCCAGACAGCATAGGCCGTTCCCATAGGTAAATCCTGCAAAGCAAGAGCGAGAAAGAAAAAGCTTCCACCAAATCCCCCCAACAACCCTAACCATGCTTTCACATCTCCGTCTCGGTGCAAACGATGGATCATCGTTACCCCGACCATCTCCATCCCACCTGCCAGTACGAGAAAAAGCCAAGCCATCAGGATCCCTCCTCCCCGGTTTCTTCAGTCACCCATTTCAAGCCCATCACTCCCACCAACAACACCAGAATCAGACAGAGTTTCATCCACTTCAGGGGTTCTCCGAAGAAGACCACCTCTGAAAACACCGTCCCGGCGGTCCCCAAACCCACAAACACTGCATATACAGTGCCGACAGGCAGAGTGCGCCCAGCCATGATCATCAGATAAAAACTGATCCCAATCGCTACAATGGTTCCGCTCCAACTCCATACACTCTCTGCATGTTTCAGACCGATCACCCACATTACTTCAAAAAAAGCTGCAATCCACACTTTTGCCCAATTCCAGTTCATCCTTCCCCCTCCTTTTCACAGAAAGCCCGGGAAGATATCATCAGGATATCCTCCCGGGCTTTTATCCCTCCGTGTGCACCACTGACACCTCAGTCGTGTGTTTTCTCTCGGACCAGTCCAGCTGTGCTGCGGAACCCTAGAAAACTTTTGCATATCCAGTTGTCTTCCTTTATTTTATCACGGATGTCCATCCGGTTTGGCTTCAGGTCTATTTTCCCATTCCAAACCACCTCTGACAAACCAGACAAATTGGATTAAAATAAGAATCGAAACCAAAGCAGAATCCCGACCCTTGAGGAGGAATCCAGATGAAAAAAGCATTGACCATCGCCGGTTCAGATACGAGTGGGGGTGCTGGGATCCAGGCAGATTTAAAAACCTTTCATTCCCTGGACGTCTACGGAATGTCCGCTCTCAATACCATCGTCACGATGGATCCAGATGGATGGGCCCATGGAGTCCATCCGATTCCAACGGAAACTGTGAAGGCCCAGTTGGAGACGGTTCTCTCCACAGGCATCGATGCCATGAAGACCGGGATGTTGAGCACGGTGGAAGTGATTGAGCTGGCCGCCGATGCCATCGATCAACATGGAGTCAACCGGACGGTGATCGATCCGGTCATGGTGTGTAAAGGGGAAAACGATGTCCTAAATCCGGAGAACAAAGAAGCCCTCCGGGACCTGCTTGTCCCCAAGGCGACCGTAGTTACACCCAACCTGTTTGAAGCGGCTCAGCTGGCAGGAACCGAGCCCATCACCACTTTGGAGGAGATGAAGGAGGCAGCCCAGGCCATTTACAACCTCGGCCCTTCTTACGTTCTGATCAAGGGTGGCTCCGGCCTCCAGCATGATCAAGCCGTCGATTTGTTATACGATGGCAAGAAGTTCACCCTGTATGAAGCGGAAAAGATGGAAACCCACTGGACCCACGGTGCCGGCTGCACCTATTCCGCCGCCGTTGCCGCCGGTCTCGCCCACGGCAAAGGTGTGGAGGATTCCGTCCGCCTCGCCAAGGATTTCATCACCAAAGCGATCCGCCATGGTTTCCCCCTGAATCAATACGTGGGGCCGGTTCGGCAGATGAAGACTTCCGTAGAGTGAGAAATGCGGATCCAACAAACCCTAAGGATGAAACGGACAGTGAATTTTTCTTCACTGTCCGTTTGCTTTCGACTGAAGCATCAATAGTGGAGAGTCAGGCGTGTTGATTAGCCATATTTTAGGCAGGAAATAAGGTCGGGATGGTGGGGACGGCGGAGAGCCTTTGCGCTCTTTGCAAGAGATCGTAGCCGTCCCACCATCCCGTCCCCTCAAGCAATATTTCACGATGGGGCGATGGGAAGAGCGAAAAGTCGATTTAGTTTTCTTCACCCATTTACTGATTAATCAACAGCCCTGGTGGAGAATCATTGTTTACATATGTTAAACTGATCCAAGTTAGGAATTATTAGAAGACTATAAACAGGAGGCGACAAATTGAAAGCTAATCAGCAAATTGCAACCGAGGTGAAACCAGAACCGATCTGGAGTCCTCTGGCGGTGGGGCTGTTCTGTTTCTTTTTCAGCTTTTTGGCCGGCGGGTTGATGAATGCGATCAGCTATGGACGAGCGGGAGATCCAGAAAAGAAGAAAAAACGTTTGCAAATCCTGATTCCCGCATTTATTATTTTTTGCGTCTTGGTCATCCTGGCTCCAAACGATCTCAACATGCTTTTCAACATGTTTAACATCGCAACCATGTTCTACTTTATTTATGATCAGAAAAAGTTGTTTGAAGAGCATACGCAAAGGGGTGGGGAAAAAGCGGGAGTAGGGATTCCCTTGTTAATCGCCCTCCCCATCCTCCTCATCCTCCTCTTTTTCGTGGGGATTGCTACCATCATCTCCGTTTTATAAACGAGCGAAAGATCCACCGAAGAGGTCAATTTTTCGTTGTAAGGTCGTTTTTTTCGCTTCAGCAGAAGGTTATGTCTTGGCTTCCTCGATCAACCTTTCGGTGGCTTTAAAAACGGTATAGATGTAGTCGCCCCTCCGGCGGTCGACACTGGCCACCACCTCGGAATGGGGAGCCACGGGGTCGATCCGGGGAATGTGGAAAGAAATCATGGGCAATCCAAAAAAAGCGTAGTTGGGATCATCTAGGTGAATCGTCCATTTGCCCTTCAAATTCTTGCGGTACACCTGGCCGGTATAGCGTACCAGTGCATCCAGGGTTTCTTTGTTGGATTCCTTGAGCAGATCATCGACAGAGGGGTAGTGTTCAAGCATCCATTCTTCCAACCGTAGGAGGGACTCCGGAGTGTAATCCAGCCTCGTTTCCGGGGGTATGTGATCGATGAAACGCTCTAGGATGTCTCCCATTTCCATCAACCAAACCTGGAACTTGCCATGGTCATCCAGCTCCAACTTATCTACTCCCATTTTCTACCTCCCGCCTTTTTCAATGATTTTCACTTGAACAACCCTCATTCCAGCCCCTGGTATCCAAATCGACTGAAAAGCAGCAAGCTGTCCCGAAAATCGAGACAGCTTGTTTTTTGGATCACTTCTCTGTTCAATCTTTCTTCTCCTCTTCATCAAACAGCTTCCGGTACTCTCCATAGCCCTCTTTTTCTAGGTCTTCCTTAGGAATGAAGCGGAGGGCGGCGGAATTGATGCAATAGCGGAGGCCTTCGGGGCCGGGTCCGTCGTCGAAGACGTGGCCTAGATGGGAGTCTGCCTGCTTGCTTCGCACTTCCGTCCGGATCATCCCGTGACTGCGGTCCTGGTGCTCTCCGATGCGGGACTTGTCGATGGGCCGGGTGAAGCTGGGCCAACCACAGCCAGCATCATACTGATCTTGGGAGCTGAAGAGGGGCTCGCCGGAGACGATGTCTACATAGATGCCTTCTCGTTGGTTATCCCAGTACTCATTTTGGAAAGGGGGCTCCGTACCGCTGTTCTGGGTTACTTCAAATTGAAGGGGAGTCAGCCTCTTTTTCAAAGACTCCCGGTTGGGTTTTTGATCTGAGGTCACTCTGAATTCCTCCTTGATCTGGATTTTTTCCTGAAAGGTGTGTCTGATCCTGCCTCCGATGTTTTCGCCACGCCTCCAAGCTATGGTTTGCTTGGAAGCATCGGGTGGTTTCTTCTTTCTTTCTGTACTTACCACTTCTCGTCATCGCTTAAGCATCTTTTCCATTCGTTTTGCGGCTTTCAACACGTGGGGCACCACTTCCTCGATCCGCTCTTCCGTCAGGCGACCCACCGGCCCGGAAACAGCTAGGGATGCTTCAACTTCACCCTTGGAGCCAAAGATAGGAACAGCGACGGCGGAGGTTCCCGCCTCCCTCTCTTCCACACTAGTAGCGTAGCCTTGTTTCCGTATCTTTCTCAGTTGTTCCCTGTATGGCTCCGGATCCACGTTCTCCGGCCACTGAGGGTCCGACAAGATCTCCTCCTGAAGGGAAGGGTTGGCGAAGGCAACGAGGACTTTGCTGGCGGCTCCCACCGCCAGAGGCATGCGAGCCCCCACCGGCGCCACCCGCCGGATCGCCTGTAAACTTTCCACGGCCTGTACGCGAACCCGTTCTGTCCCATCCCGGACATAGAGACTCACTGTCTCTTCGATTTCGTCTCGGAGTCTCTCCATCCCGGGAAGAAAAAGAACTGCTGGATCATCGGAACGGGACAGATGGGCAGACAATTCCCAGATACGAAAACCCAACTTATATTTTTCCGTATCCGAATCCCGGGACAAAAACCCCTTCTCCTCCAGTGTGGCCAGCAGACGGTACACCGTACTCTTATTCAATTCGGTCAATCTGGAGATCTCAGTCAAAGACAGCTCTGGTTTCTGGATGAAACAGAGCAAAATGTCCAGTGCACGCTCAGCCGCACGCACTGTTTTTTTACCTTCCATTTGCGGGGTCCCCTTTAGTTATTCCGCTTGATGAAATTCCTTTTTATTTTTCATCCATTATAATCTGTTTTTTTTCGGGGGCAAAGGGAAATTTTCAGGCGCTTCAAGGGTATACAAAACGAAAGAACCCGTTGTATAATAGTATCGAAAAAGAAACTACGTTTCATACAACGAAACAGAACTCCTTCCACTATTCAACCCACAAAGGAGGTTGTTTACCTATGTCCAAAAAGGACCTCTACGGCGTGCGCCAAAAGTTGACCACCAGCGGTAAGGATTATGTTTACTACAGCCTGAAGGGACTGGATGAAAAAGGGGTCGGCGATATCTCCCGCCTGCCTTTCTCCATCAAAGTCCTGCTGGAAGCCGCTGTGCGTCAATACGACGGCCACTCTGTTACCAAGGAACATATCGATCAACTGGCCAATTGGACCTCACAAAAAGATAAAACGGAAGTGGCCTTCAAGCCGGCACGAATCGTGTTGCAGGACTTCACCGGCGTTCCCGCCGTTGTAGACCTGGCTGCCCTCCGTTCTGCCATGGCCCGGGTAGGAGGCGACCCGAATCGGATCAACCCGCTCATCCCTGTGGACCTGGTCATCGACCACTCGGTGATGGTAGACAAATTTGGCACCCAGGATGCACTCGCCTACAATATGGACCGGGAATTTGAGCGAAACGAAGAGCGTTACCGCCTCCTACGCTGGGCGACGGATGCCTTCGACAATTTCCGGGCTGTGCCTCCGGCCACCGGGATTGTGCACCAGGTCAACCTGGAATATCTGGCCAAAGTGGCCCAGACTCGAGAAGTGGACGGCGAAACCGAAGTTTATCCCGACTCCCTCGTGGGGACCGACTCCCACACCACGATGATCAACGGCTTGGGTGTACTCGGCTGGGGCGTCGGCGGGATCGAGGCCGAAGCCGGGATGCTGGGGCAACCGCTCTACTTCCTCACCCCAGATGTGATTGGCTTCAAATTGACCGGGCAACTGGCGGAAGGAGCTACCGCCACAGACTTGGCCCTGACGGTCACCGAGATGTTGCGCAAAAAAGGGGTCGTCGGCAAATTCGTGGAATTCTACGGCCCAGGTCTGTCCAACATCAGCCTGGCCGACCGTGCCACTGTAGCCAACATGGCTCCAGAGTATGGCGCCACCATGGGCTTTTTCCCGGTGGACGAGGAATCCCTCCAATACCTGCGTAACACCGGTCGCGACGAAGAGCTGGTGCAACTGGTCAAGGATTACTACACCGCCCAAGACATGTTCCGCACCGATGATACACCGGATCCGGTCTTCACCGACACCGTTGAACTGGATCTGGGAGATGTAAAGCCCAGCCTCGCAGGTCCCCGTCGCCCTCAAGACCGGATCGAGTTGACCCAGATGCAGGAAAACTGGAATGAAACCCTGAAAAAGCCGGTGGAAGAGGGCGGCTTCGGAGTTCAGGAAAGCGATAAAAAGGTGAAGGTCAACTACAATGGGGAAACCTTTGAACTGGGTCACGGGGATGTAGCCATCGCCGCCATCACCAGTTGCACCAACACTTCCAACCCGTCGGTGATGCTAGGTGCAGCATTGGTGGCTCACAAGGCGGTACAGAAAGGGCTGACCGTCAAGCCCTACGTAAAAACCAGCCTGACACCGGGATCCAAGGTCGTCACGGAATACCTGGAGAAATCCGGCATGTTGGATTCCTTGAACAAACTGGGCTTTACCCTGGCCGGTTACGGTTGCGCCACCTGTATCGGAAACAGTGGACCTCTACCGGAAGAGATCAGCCAGGCCATCAACGACAACGATCTGACCGTGGCCTCGGTCTTGTCTGGTAACCGGAACTTTGAAGGCCGGATCCACCCTGATGTCAAAGCCAACTATCTGGCATCTCCGCCGTTGGTGGTCGCCTACGCCCTCGCCGGCACGGTCAACATCGACTTTGACAAGGATCCCATCGGCCATGATCCCGATGGCAACCCGGTCTATTTCCATGACATCTGGCCCACCAACGAAGAAATCCGGCAGACCGTGGCTGCGTCGATGAACGCGGATCAATTCCGGAAACAGTATGCTAGTGTCTTCGATGCCAACGAACGTTGGAACCAGATGGATACGCCTGAGGGAGAGCTCTACGAGTGGGACGAAGCCTCCACCTATATTCAGGAGCCGCCCTTCTTCACAGACCTGTCTCCTGAAGTGGAATCGATCCAGGAAATCAAAGGAGCCCGTGCCATGGCTCTGCTGAAGGACTCTGTGACCACGGACCATATCTCTCCCGCCGGCGCCATCGCTCCCAGCAGTCCCGCTGGACAGTACCTGAAGGAGCACGGTGTGCAACCCCGGGACTTCAACTCCTACGGCTCTCGTCGGGGGAACGACCGCATCATGACCCGGGGTACCTTCGCCAACATCCGCATCCGCAACCAGATGGTTCCGGGAACGGAAGGCGGCTTCACCAAGTACGTACCCTCTGGGGAAACGATGCCCATCTATGATGCGGCTATGAAATACAAGGAAGAAGACACCCCGCTGGTGGTTCTCGCCGGGAAAGAATACGGTACTGGCAGCTCCCGAGACTGGGCCGCCAAAGGGACCAACCTCCTCGGTGTCAAAGCCGTGATCGCGGAGAGCTTCGAGCGGATTCACCGCAGCAACCTGGTCGGCATGGGCGTGCTCCCGCTGCAATTTGAAGAAGGGAACAGCTGGCAATCCCTCGGCCTGAACGGTGAAGAAACCTTCGACATCGAAGGGCTGAACGATGAGGTGCAACCCTTCCAAAAAGTGAAGGTGACCGCCACCAAAGCCGATGGTTCCCAGATAGAATTCCAAGGGATCGTCCGTCTCGACAGCCAGGTGGATATCGAGTACTATCGCAACGGCGGGATCCTGCAGACGGTTCTGCGTCAGATCCTGAACAACCGTTAAGGTGAAGCTTCTCCGCATTCACCATCACAGATCACCATCCCCCGAGGGGCAGAAGCGGAGGCCCGGCATTTTTACTGTGATGTGATGAGACTCACAGAGATTCCCAAGCCTGACAGTTTAAACGGTCGGGGCGGATTCTGGCTCCGACTCGGGGATGTGGAGATCCACGTCGGAACCGAAGACGGGATGGACCGCAACCGAACCAAAGCCCATCTCGCCTATCAAGTGGAGGATCTGGAATCCTAGCGTCGCCGTCTGACGGAACAGGGCGCCGCCATCCTGGACTCCATCCCCATCCCGGGCTTTGACCGCTTCGAACTGCGAGACCCCTTCGGCAACCGGTTGGAATGGATAGAGAAAAAATAACCAAAACCCCCTCGCCTGGATCGCGAGGGGGTTTTATAAAGTATAACTCTCGAAAATTAGCATCCGCACTTTTTAAATATCAGGTTACCGGTGTGGACCAACTCAAACATCGCCCAATCATTGTTACATCTTTTGTCTTTCGCACAATGAACTTCCCCTTGAGTTCCTACTTCTCCTTGAGAGTGAAATCCGGTCAATTTAGCAAAAAAACCATCCAACATTTACATAACCTCCTTAATATTCATCACTATCTAACAATATACTAAAAAAAGAACTATAGTCAACATTATTTTCTATAATTGGATTGTATTAGTTTATATATAGGGGTATTGACTATAATTCCTGCGAACCTTTTTCTCTATGGCTGATAAAAGCAAATACCAAGCCGCCAACAACAGCAGATATCCTCCTAAGGGACAAAGGATTAACCAATCGTGGTTCGCCATCAAAGCGGCCCTTTCCTGGGCAACCAAGCCCATGGTTTCAAAAGAGCGGGATACATAGTCCAACCCGCCGGGAGACTCCTTCTTAATTGAACCTCCAAGGAACAGGCCGAGAACACTTAATTGGCCGATCAAGTTGAGAGTGGAAATCATATTCTTAAGAAAGAGTAGCAATATATCCTCTTTTAGAAAAGGGAGGATATGCTTGCGAATGAGCCATTGACGTGGTGCCCCTAGATGGAGAGAAGCCACAAATGACAACCTCTCTTTCAGTTCTTCCGTTCTCTGCTGTATGGCAGAAGCAACGGGCCCAATCCCCATCACCACCAGGATGATGCTCTGAAACAAGATCAAGTAGAGGATGGGCACAGGGGTGTTGGTCCCCAATCCATACAAAAGGAAATACAAAACAATGATCACTGGAATACTGCCCAATCCCCCCATCAGCTGATGAGAGACCAGCGGACGACGTCCCGACAGCCCCATCCAGCAACCCAGGCAGACACCGAACAGCAACTGAAAAAAAACGATGAATACAGGCACAAAGACCGTGTATTTCAATCCATATAGATACAACGTCAAAAGATCCCGGCCGTAACGATCCGTGCCAAACCAGTGCTCCTGGGATGGAGGAGCAGGAGCAACCGTCACCTCTGTGCTTCCATTGACATTTTTGAACTCCACCGCCCGCTCCTCATTGGGTGTATATGGGGTAAGAGTCGGACCGACACAGGCCAGCAGGACGAAGATCGCCAGCATGCCTCCCCCGATCCATACACCTATTTTCCATGATTTAATCATGAACCAACCTCTTTCCGATCAGCCACAATAAGAGTTGCATCCATCCATAGGCCATCCAATAGATCAGGATCAGGCAGATCAAGGTTTTTGCCATCAGCGGGTAATGATAAACCTGAGTGTCGAGAAACTGGGTGATTCCCGGTGAATTAAACCAATACTCAATGATGAGCAGATTTCCCAGCAGTGTGGCATTTAGATGGTGTAGCTGACCTCGAACCGACGGGAGAAGATTCCGAAAGACATGATGGATATAGATCTGGGTCCGATTCAGCCCTTTGGATTTCGCCGTGCGGATAAAATCCTCCGTAAGTATCTGTTGCATTCTTCCGGAAATAAATTGTACCAAGTAAACCAAGGGCACCAAAGTCATAGTAATCATCGGTAAAACCCATGCTACATTTTCATAGACAGAGGCCACCTCCAATACTAACACGCCGCTCTTTCGGTAGATCCCAATCACGATAAACTGTAATAGGATGGCGAGCACAAAGTCCGGGACGACCCCTAAGAAACCTATCACCGATTTGGGCCACCCGTTAACTTTTGCCAAAATCATCCCCAGTGGCACTCCCACCAATAAAACCAAAGTCCCGGCACTCCCTAGTGTGAAAGCCGAAAATGCAAACATTTCTTCAAAGTTCCTGTAAGTAGTGAAATCCTGAACCCACCCTGGGAGCGGTGCATCCTTTCCTGTCAAAAACTGAAAAATCGCCTCCACGCCTGGCTTCCAAGTAAAGGAGATGGATTCCCCTTCCACCGTAAAAAACAAGGGGAAGGCAGCCAAGAACAGCGCCACCCCAAACAAGGTGATCACAAGCAACAAGTACTTCCACACTCGGCTATAGACAGATACTCTTGTCATATTCGTTTCAAGAGGCGGCAATCGGATGTTCCCCTCCCAACAGTTGAAGTAACTCCTCGGGATCGGAAATAGGAGTCCCTTTTTCAACCAAGCCCTGGTTATTCACAGATATAGCAAAGGGATATCGATTCACTTGAAAGTGTCTTTCCATTTGGGATGACACCAGGTAATAAGCCCATGCAGGAATCAGGTCAGGTTGTTTGGCAGGGGTCTCCGAATCACGGTTGTAAATGATCACCAGATTCAGCCCTCGCTCTGCCCAGCCCTCTTTATTTAATTCCGTCAGAAGTTCCTTGCATTGTTCACACCCTTCTCTAGCAAACAGGAGCAAAACCCTTTGCCGAGTATAAAGCTTTTCAAATGGAACCAAATTTTCTTTATTATCCAACACATGAAAAACAGGAGCTGGCTTTCCGATCACAGTGGACGCTGCTTTTAAATGCACGGTCTCCAGCTTCTTCATAAATTCTCCGACCCAACGGGCTAATAGGTAGATCAGAAACAATTCCGCCAACACGATAAACATCGTACATAATAAGATGATCTTATAACCTGTCTCCACTCTGGATCACCTGCCTTCAGATATCAGATGGTCAAGTTGGTTACGAACTCGAACCCATTCGCTGATCACAGCTATAATCAACAAAAGGGTAGCGGAAACCAGCCAGATCCCCACCGTTAACCATCCATCACTGATCCCATGTACCTTGGAGGTAAAAGAGAGAAATACCACTGCAGTAATCAAGAGTAGATTACGAACCACCAGCCCATAGTGTAATCTTTCGTTTTCCAGGACCCCACCACAACCACAAGCCAAATCTCTTCTTCCGCGAAGCAAATTGATCCCGATCGCTAGGGTATAAATCAACAGTAGAATCGTTGCTAGAATTCCATTGAAAGGACGCCAACCGACTAGTAAAGCTGAAAATGCGATTACGGCTTCGTTGATCAGGAAAAAAAGCAGGGAAATCGAAATGACTTTTGCAGGTAGGATTTTATAGGATGCCATCGTTTGTTTATGTTCCTTCCAATGGATGATCTTACTAATGAATGTGGTGACAAAAAGCAAAGCGAAGGTCATCCCTAATATCTCAAGTATCAAGTTCAAACCCTTTCCACCTCTTCTTTTTGCTTATACCATTTACTTTGAGTTCGATACATTTTTTTATATATTCCGTTCTGCAGGAGCAACTCCTCATGAGTCCCTCTCTCCACGATTTGTCCTTCTTTCATCACCAAAATCATATCGGCTAAGGAAGCCGCTCCCAAGCGGTGCGTAATAAATAAAATCGCTTTCTGATTGTTTTCCCGAAAGAGATCTTCAATGATTTCCATCTCCGCACGGGGATCTAAAGCTGAAGTCGGCTCGTCCAAGATCATCAAATCACTGTTCCGATATAAAGCTCTGGACAAAGCGATTTTTTGCCATTGTCCTCCAGACAATTCATCGCTTCCTGCAAAAAATTTGCCAAGCATCGTTTCATATTGATAGGGTAACTGGGTCAGATAGGAATCAATTCCCGTAGATTTCGCCGCACGCTGGATTTCGGCTATATCATTTAACTTTTTGACATTACCAAAGCCGATATTCTCTCTGGCTGTGAAATTGTATTGAATGTAATCTTGAAATAAGACAGAGATGCGTTTTCTATAGGATTCTGTTTTGATATTCGTCAAAGGTTGGCCATTGATTTGAATCATCGATGGGGCCGTTTCATATAATCCCGCCAAACATTTGATCAACGTGGTTTTACCACAACCGTTCTCACCGATCAAAGCAACTTTTTGCCCTTTCCGAATGCGAAAGCTAATATCCTTTAATACCGGAAGCAATTGACCATTGTATTGAAAACTGAGGTTTTCCACGGAAAGTTCTTTGATTTCGTCTAGATCACAAGACTTCTCATTCTGCTCCGATTCTTTAATGAGGAAAAATGATCTTAAGTCTTCCATATATAGACTGTCCTCATAAAATTGGGACAGTGTCCTCGTACTCTCGGTCAAGCTGCTTTGAACACTCTGGATCCCCTGCAATATCGATACAAAGTCCCCTACCTTGATCCGCCCAGCAAAAATAAAAGAGGCGACCAGGAATCCAGAGACGATATATGTAAGTGTTAGAATGCACTCACCTACGAACAACCAAAAATTTTGTCTCCGCAACAACCGAATATTTTCTTTTGCATCTAAATCAAAGACATCCTCCCATTCCTTAATCAAGTGTTTCCCCAAGCCAAACATATGGACTTCTTTTAAAGTTTCACGGGTGTTCAACAAGTGGGAAAGATACATTTCCTTTCTGCGAAAGGGGGTTAAAAAATGTACCATTTTGTATCGACGTCTTCCAAAACGAAGATCAATCAGAAGCATCGGGATGGAGCAGATCAAGAGAATGACCCCTAAGCCCCAATGAATCCCTACAATGTATAATAAAACCGAAACCAAGGTCACGAGTCCGCCACCAAAGTGGATCGCTTTCTTGGTCAGCTCCATGACTTTAAATTGACTGTTCGTGACCCGTTGATAATGATCGTAAAATTGGGGGTTTTCAAAAGTTAAATAAGGAATCCGACTTACCTTGTTTAGTACGTCCTTTTCCAATCGTCGGCCGACTGCCTTCTCCAACTTCAAGTCATTTACTTCAGAAAGCAACTTCAACAATTGCCCTGATATTAGAGCCATCATCTGAGTGAGGAAAATCAGAACAAACGAAGTCCAATCCCTTGTATCCTCTTGCATGAGATAAACAAGTTCATTAATTAATTCTTTCATCAGCCAAATACTTGCCAAGGGGATCAAGGCGAGCATCAGGCGATAAGAGATGGAAACCAGGAAATATCTTTTATGTGCTTTCCAAACGAATTGGAGTGAAAACCAAACGGAACTAATTATTTTTTTTACCATATTTTTTCCTCAGCACACCTAAAATAGTATGGGGATGGGGTTCACAAACCCTTACTTTCATTCCTTTATCCAACAAAATATATGCAGGAGCAAATTCCAATTCCAGAGAATCTAACACACGATCCTCTATTGTAGCGTAGTTCAAATCGCCACCATACAGATCCATGTATTGTCGAACGGAATCCTTTTGCGAATCTCTAAACACAATATGGATCGGAATGATTTCCAAATCCTTCACATACTTCATAAAGCGATTCAAAGAGGGGATACAATGGGGACATTGTTGATCCACGATCACCCAGATCTCCCCTTTTCCATTGCGTTCCACCACCTGAGAAGGGTTTAGGTAAGTCAGTGGAACATGGGTTAGTTTCATTCCAGCAGGTAAAGCGGATTGAAAGATTTGCTCAGTCCTTTTTAGTTTACGAGACAGAAAAAACAATACATAACCATACCCAGCGATACACAAAGCAAGGACAGACCAACAGACTACGATGAAATACATGCTTC
The DNA here is from genome assembly GCF_050433445.1 of Kroppenstedtia sanguinis. NCBI lineage: Bacteria > Bacillati > Bacillota > Bacilli > Caryophanales > Thermoactinomycetaceae > Kroppenstedtia > Kroppenstedtia sanguinis. Next base: position 73,025 of record NZ_JBNPXF010000002.1, read on the forward strand.
CACTCCGATCTAGCCCTTATTTCGTATGTATACTATAACTAGTGTAATTGATCCGAAAAATATTTCAATACAATTTGGGCAATATTTTTATAAGTATTGCGTTGATTGCTCTTAATCAGACCCCTCAAAAAAAAGAAACCCTGCAGCGGGTTTCCTCTCCCATGCATTCAAAACTATTTTCCCACCGGCACCCGCTTCAGCAGTACTCCTTCAGCCCTGCGAATCCGTTCTTCAATCTCCTGTAAAGGAAACTTTTGCTCCTCCAGCAAATGCATTCCGGCCAACATCTCCCCCACCCGGCACAGATTGTCCACTGCCGTTCTCAACTCAGCCGAGGAGTGATCCCCCTTGGATACTGTCACCTGTATGTGCAGTTTGGTGAGACTTCGCCGAATTCTTTTCACCCGTTGTTGTTCCGCGATGGTTAACATCCTTCGTCCCCCTTCCTCTATCAACATATGTCAGCCACCCCAAGACTCAGAACCCGCAGCGGAATGGCTGGAATCCATCTGGGGACGAACCCCTTAGAATGGAGTTTCTCATTCCGCATCAGAAAGAACCGACGGATTAGGCTGCTCGACTCGGTTAGCTGTCGGCGACAGAGGGGGAAATTCACCTTCGTTACTGAGCAGGTACGCACATTTCACCCAGAGAGAAAAAACAATTATTGGATGGAGTCTCTTAGTTCTCTAGGGCATGTCTGGTGCTGCAAGTGAGAAAAAATTTACCCTCCAGCAGGGCTGTTGATGAACCATAAAGTGGATGACGGGAACGAAAGGACCCTATCGTTCTTCCCATTGTCTCCATCGTAAAATATGGCTTGAGGGGACGGGGAGGGTGGGAGGGCTCCGATCTCTTGCAAAGAACGCATAGCGAGACCCGGGAGCGGAAAGCGACCCTGGCGAGACTTGTGCCCTATAGGTGCAAAGGCTCTTCACCGTCCCACCATCCCGGCCTGATTTCCTACCTAACATTTGGCTAATCAACACGCCTGACCCTCCAGATCTGTCCTGCCAGTGGAGCGAAAACATCGAAGGTGGGTGGGGTTTCACATGTAGTTTTCGTTGTTCTTGCTAGCCAAAATCACTCCATGTGTGAAACCCCGTCCCGACCGGCTTCGTCCTAAATACGGATTTACCATGCACACCCTAGTCTTGAGAGTTTTCCCCATTCACCTCCATCGCCACCCGGATCCCAGATTCAATGGCACCCTCGATCCAGCTCGGGGTGGAAGATGTGTGCTCCCCGGCGAAATGAACTCTCCCCTCGGGAGTGGAGAGAAAGGGATAGAGTTGGGTGTACTGAAGCGGTTTATACAGGGAGAAAGCTCCCGCACTCCAAGGATGGCGAGTCCAGCTGAAGGAAGACCCGGTGACAAACTCTCGATAAACCTGGGAACCATATAGCTGAGCGAAATTTTCCAAGGCACGCAAGATCCGTTCATCCGCTGACAAGCCGTCCCAGGGGGCCGCATCATCCTCCCAGGTGTAGCTGGCCAAAACCACTCCGGGACCCTTGCTTCCGATGCCGTGATTGGGATAGAAGGCGAAACGGATCGGAAGATCCGTCACTGCTTTTCCCCCTCGGTGGCCTTCTTGCTCCCAGAACCGGCTCTTGAATTGAAGTCCGGTTTTGACGGAGGGAACATAGTGGAGCTCTCGGATGGCCTTCCATTTGTTATGGGAGAAGGAAGTTCGGGGCTCCACTTCCACCCAGCGTAGGGCAGAGAAAGGAATGGTTACGATGGCGGTGTCCCCCTCATACTGCTCCAATTTACCGGTCTTTTGATTTCGGGTAAAAATCATCACACGCTTCGTCTCCTGACGAATCTTCACCATCTGTCGTCGCAACCGGATCTCATTTTTCAATTGGGGCCAAAACGCTTCCGGCAGTCGCTCAAAACCACCGGAGATCTCGTAGAACCGTAACTGGGGATCCAAAAAGAGAGCCAGGATTTCCAGGATTCCTAAAAAGGAATTTTCCGCCAACCCCTCCAAGTCCCAAAACACCTTGATCATTTCCACCGCCCCTGGAGACAATATAGCTCCCCACGGATTGTTTCGAAGGTAGGTATCCATGGAGTAGCTATCCATCTCCCGGATCAACTGTCTCTTTCCCTCCAGGGGCAAACGGTGGTAAAGAGAAAGGAACGGCCAAAGAGCTCTTTGCAACAATGTGCCGGAATCTTTCCCTCTCTCCTGAGGCCACAGCGGATAATGGAGAACATCCGGGTGCCGCTCATACTCCCATTGCCGGATGCGGACCCCGTTGACAAAGATCAGATCCATAGGTGTCTCATTGCGGAAGGGAGTGACCGACAAGCCCCATTTCCGTAAATACTCAAACACCAACTCATGGCTCTCCGGAATGCGCATCGCTCCCGCCTCCATATACTGACCCTCCGTGAAAGGGGAGTGGATGGTTCGAATCCGGCCGCCGATCCGCTCGGAAGCTTCCAAAACCTTTACATGATGTCCCGCATCCTTCAGAAGAGAGGCCGCCACTAGGCCTGCGATTCCCGCTCCCACGATGACTACCTTTTGAGGAGGATCGGTTCGGGTCAAACCCAACCGAATGATCTGGACCATCTCCCCATTCTCTAATTCTCCCAATGAAATCTTTCCCTCCCCGCCCAAGGTCTGTGGAGCCGAAGTGTATTTCCTCCCTCGTTCTGACCTTATGCAGGGGAATGGGTCTGAAGAAATAGACAAGGGAGAGGAGATCCATTTCAAACCGGCTCCAGGAGAATGACTCACTTATCGAGAAGAGATCATCGGGGGAGGTTACTCCCGTCCCATCATCATTTGAAGGAGGAGCAACCAATGCCGTTATCCACTACACTTCAAGTTCGCTTCAATGAATGCGATGGCCTAGGTCATGTGAACAATGCCGTTTATTATAACTACATGGAAACCGCACGGATCGAGCTGTTTCAGATGCTGGATCCCGAAATGGACCTGAAGGATTGGAAACTGATCGTGGCTTCCACCAGTTGCGAATACAAGGCGCAAGCCTCCTTTGCTCAGTGGCTGAAAGTGACCACAGAAGTGGAACGAATCGGTAAGAGCAGCTTTACCGTTCTGCACCGGATTTCGGATCTAAAAACCGATGAGGATATCGCCGTCGGGCGAGCGGTTTTAGTCCATTATAGTTACCACGAACAGAAGAGTCTGCCCTTGACACCGGAGATGAAAAGATCTCTCCAGTCCATCGCTCTGCCACAATGAAAAGGAAGAAAGCAAAACGAAGGGGTGTCTGTGAGCCCCTTCGTTTTATTTCAATATCAAGATTTCTAATCCAGGATCTCCTGAACCCGCCCCACCTGTCCGTCTTCCAATCGTACCTTGATCCCGTGGGGATGGGTGGGGGATTTGGTCAAGATCTCTCTCACCACGCCACGAGTCCGCCGCCCCGTTCGTTGGTCCGCCTTCAACACAATATCCACTCGTTGACCTGGTCGGATCTCACTCCGTTTTCGTCCGTCGATCCGATTCACCTCCCTGACGTTCTCCAAATGAGAAGAGGCCGCAGACCGACTGGCCCAGCGGCAGACTACTTGCGACACCCCTTCACATTCCAGAAAGCCTCAGATTCAACGTAACATCTATTCCTCTTGTCCTTTCCACCCTGGATCCTAGAGACGGATCGGGTCTGTCGGGTTCTTAGCCAGAATATCTCACAACTCCATCCTGTTCAACAGATTCCGCAGCTGTCTCAACTCCTCCACCGTCAGAGTCACCCCTTTGCCCATCCGTTCATGATCGGAAGACCAGCTACGCAGGTCATACTTGGGTTCACGCCCATTCCAACTGATCCAATTCAGCTCTTTCTTCCATCCCTTGGTATTTTCCGAGAGGGTACCGACGGTTTGGCGGATCTCATGCGAGGGTGAGGACATACTTTTCCCTCCCAACCAGAATATACGTTCGTTCAGGGCTGTTGATTAACCAGAAAATGGGCGGCGGAAGGGAGTCGTGTGCTGCCAAAGCGACCTTTGCCATCCTACCCAGCGGAGAATCTGGAGGGAGGGCGTTTAGGGGCAACATCTTCCCTGTGTTGCTTCCGTAAGGCTTTGCCCCTGCCCGATCGGAAGATTTGGAGCGGCCAGTTTTCACTTCCTTGCCGGATGGCAACGGTCGCGTGGGTGAACACGATCTCCCCACCCAAAATATGGCTAATCAACACGCCTGACGTTCGTTGTCTATCATATCGTGGCTACCGGATGGGGACAACCGGTTGGGGAAGCCCTTACGTAATTGAGATCAGGGCTTTCTTTTTATGATTTCTTTCTCCCCATCTGATGAATCCAGAGAGAACAGCCCAGGACGAATCCAATCACAGCAGGTGTGAACCGGTCCACCCCCTGTCTAAAAGGAACCCATTGTTCCCACCCGTAGGGGACCCCAGCGAAGATTAGAAAGAGGAGAGCCAGTCGGATCACCCGCCCTCCCTTTCCCTTGCCGGGAATGAAACTCACTGCAACCGCCACGGCATAACAGAACAGATAGACCGGTTTCAAGACGATGGCCCCAGCCGCGTCCAAAACACCCAAGACCACCGCACTCGCCGCCAACAAATAGATGAGGACCGAATCAAACTGCTTCATGAAATCCCCCTTTCCCGTAAGTCGATCCGATTATATCAAAACTCCAACAGGTTCATGCCGAGATCTCCTCTGAATCCAAGTACTTCGATCCCCCCGCCGACAAGAGAAACATCGCCCAGTGGAAGGACTAAGAAACAGACGATGCGGTTTGGATGGATTGCATCAAAAACCCTTTCAAAAATTACGTCACTGACCGTCTCTCGGAAGATGAATTGTGGAGTGGAAACCGGTTGTAAACTCTCATCTCAACTGGCAGAGCCAGTTGAGAGCCTCACTTTCCCTAATCATTAATGACGATAAAAATTTAGTACCTTGTGGGAATATACAGAATCAGATTCTTCCATTACACTAGAAATATTATCATCTCCGCACATTAAAAGAGGTGGAGCAGATGCAAGTGGAACAGTTTCTGCAGGAACGGAATCTGACTTCGCAAGAGTTTAGACAGGACGTTCTCCGTTATTTGGAACAGGGATTAACCATGGAAGATATTGCATTGATTTATCAAATTAAGCTTATACACCTACTTCAATACACTCGAATCCTGGGCGTTTTTAAAATTTCTAGATCTGCTTCCAATTCCCATACTTAATCACTGACGGCCGTGGAAAGCGCCTCCACTCCCTTCGACGGGGGCCCTCGCAAAACGAAGATCAAGCACCTGAAATTCCTTGAAAGGAAGTGTTTCTGATCGCACACTTTGGGAAGGACAAGCGTAATCTTCGACAGGGAGTTCAGGAAACCGATCGTCAGAAACCGTCTGCCGTCCCCGTGGATCCATTTAAATCCCGGGATGTAAATGAAGAAACACCTGTGTGGAAACAGCGAGAACGACTCCGCAAAAGACCTTCCTTTGGTAACGTCAAGTAAATCACCGTTAATTCCTCAAATACACCTGTGTTTCCGTCAGGAAACAAACCCGCCGTTTATCGAAAGCCATAAAGTTAAAAGCCCACAGCTCAGAATCCCCCGGCAAGGGGGATTCTTCTCTTTTTGATGTGCAGCCGACCCCCTCATTTGCTTTGCTGTGTCGGATATAAGATTTAATTATAGTAAACAGATGCTCTTTCTTTTTTTTATCATTACTGTTATATATCAATATCCTACAGGAGATGACACCATTTGTTGGCAGATGAACAGTTTCATCGCTATCAGCTCCCTAAGGCATCATTCCAACCGGGAACTCATCGGACAGGGTGTGGCCAACCTAGTAACACCTCTGCTGGGAGGAATTCCGGCGACAGGAGCCATCGCCAGAACGGCAACCAATATTCGGAGTGGAGCTGTCAGCCCTCTTTCTGGAGTATTTCACAGTCTTTTTGTGCTAATCATCTTATTGGTGTTCGCTCCCTTCGCCTCCTACATTCCCCTGGCGAGCATGGCACCCATCCTGATGGTCGTCGCCTGGAACATGAGTGAGCAAAAATCCTTTATGCATATTTTGAAATTACGTTCCGGTGACTCACTGGTCCTTGTCACTACCTTTCTGCTGACCATCTTCGTCAATTTGACAGTAGCGGTATAAGTCGGCTTGTTACTTGCCATGATCTCATTTATCAAACGGATGGGTAATCAACTGGAAGTGGAGAAAGTACTCCCGGATCAACGCCATGGGGAACAAGTGTCTCCTCATCCGGTGAATGCCGGCCGCCATTGCCCCCAGTTATCCATCTACACTATAGAGGGACCCCCCTCTTTTTTGGAGCAGCCGATCGGTTTGAACGTACACTCACCCGCTCGATCCATCACCGGCCCAAAGTCCTGTTGTTGTGCATGCGCCTGGTCTCTTTGATCGATGCCACCGGAGAGGCCCATCTCTCCACCCTCGTATCCGATTTCCAACAGAGGGAGGGGTGGTCCTGATCTCCGGGATTCGGAAACAACCGCTGGAAATGTTGAAAAAGAGCGGTCTGTATGGCAAAGTCGACCCGGAACACTTTTTTCCCCATACGGGAATGGCTCTACGTCACGGTCTCACCTTAATCAATCGGCAGTTCCTGCCGCCACTCTGCTTTCCGTGAGTGCGAGGGGTGGCACAATAGCAAGGAAACCAACAGAGAAATGGCCGGTTCCTGATTAACGGACCGATTTCAGCAGCTCCCGTCCGGCTTTTCTTCTTCCACCATTTCCAAGACTTTGCCGGAGGGGAAAGAGCTCTACCCCCTCCCTAAACAAAGGGAGATGGGTCAACGAAAAGAGATCCCTCCCCGCCTCAACTCCTCCCAGACAACCATCTCCGGCACCAACATGGCCACCATAACCCGCCACCACCGCACGGACTGGATCAAAAATTTCCTCCCGCATCAGGAGCGAGGTACTTACAACGAGACTTGTACTCCCATAAGCTCACAAAGACTATTCACCACTCCCTCTTCTTGGTACATCAACAGCTCTGAATTAAGGTATATGTATTGTGATCCTGAAATGGTAAGATAATGAAAAAGGGGTGGATTATTTTGAGATCTCGGAAAACGATGATATACAGCGGAGCGTTGTTGATGATCGTTGCCGTTGTGGTCTGGATCCAAGATGATTCTTCCTCTGAAGAGGTACCACCCGTTATGATCCAGTATCAAGGGGAGACCTATTACTCCAAGGATTTTTTCTTCCAAACCGATGGCTATCCCACTCCTGATGCGAGGGATACCGGGGAAAAAGCCAACTCAGATGTTGGAATGCTTGCTGATGGCAGGATCTTCAAAGACTTGAAAACAGGGGAGTTGTTCGTTGAAGACAAAAGTGTCAAGCCCTCGCGTTGGATCCTTTACAGTAAAAAATAAGGCAGAGCAGTGTTGATTAGCTTATTTTAGGCAGGAAATGGGAGGGTGAAGAGCCTTTGCACCCATAGGGCACAAGTCTCGCCAGGGTCGCTTTCCGCTCCCGGGTCTCGCTATGCGTTCTTTGCAAGAGATCGTAGCCGTCCCACCCTCCCCGTTCCCTCCAAGCCATATTTTACGATGGGGGCAATAGGAAGAGCGAAAGGGTCAATTTTGTTTCCTCCACCCACATTATGGTTAACCAACAGTCCTGAAGGCAGAGCTTTCTCCCCCCAGGGCTGTTGATTAACCAGAAAATGGGCGGTGGAAGGGAGTCGTGTGCTGCCAAAACGACCTTTGCGCCACGGGCACTACAATCTCGATGAGCTGAAGCTCTAGATGAAGGTAGCCATCCTACCCAGCGGAGAAGTCTTACGAGAGGGCGTTTAGGGGCAACATTCCTCCTTGTGTTGCTTCCGTAAGGCTTTGCCCCTGCCCGATCGGAAGATTTGGAGCGGCAGTCATTACTTCCTTGCTGGATGGCAACGGTCGCGTGGGTGAACACGATCTCCCTACCCAAATTATGGATAATCAACACGCCTGTTCTCCCCCATCGAAGGACTGACGTTTTAGCAGGCAGTTCTGATTTCCGGCCTGGCCCACCCCTTTCCCCTGTGGCTGGGAGTAGCGTTGTTCACCTTGTGGGCTGCCACTGACCCATGGATTGTGAAAACCCGGCCTGAGTAGAGCAGGCCGGGTTTTGGCATAAGTTTCGATCATTGGACTCCCATGGGAAGTATATAAGCCACCATCATCGCAAAGTGAAGGCCGGTTCCGGCCATGATGAACAGATGAAACACTTCGTGAAAACCAAACCGATTGGGGAAAAAATCGCACCATTTCGTCGCGTAAATCACCGCCCCTAGAGTATAGGCGACACCACCTGCCACCATCAACACCAGCGCTCCCACAGGCAGGTGATGGACCAATTGGACCAGGGGAATGAGCGCAATCCAGCCCAAGGTGACATAGAAGGCGGTGGATACATAACGTGGAGCGTGGATAAACCAGATCTTCAGGATCATCCCGATCAAGGCGAGTACCCAAACCGCTGTCAGCATCACCCACTTCCAGGCTCCTTCCAAGCCGTAATAAAAAACCGGTGTATAGGAACCGGCGATCAGCAGATAGATCGCAATATGATCCAGTTTTTTCAGGATCATCTCTTTTTCGGGGGTGGTCCGCACCCAATGATATAGGGAACTGGCCCCATAGAGAAGGATTACACTGACCCCATAAATCGTCATGGTAACCAGAGCGGAAAGCTGTTCACGACTGAGAAGAATCAGGAACACCAGTCCGACAATCCCAGCCAGAAACGTGACAAAATGCGTCCAGGTATTCACCGGTTCTCTCATCTTCCACCATTTCACAGGGCACACCCCTTTATCAAAGTTACTCTCGATTATACAACGAATGCCGGATCTTGTCCCCCTCGCTCATTAAGACCGATCTCCATAGAATGCCGGCAAAGACCGCTCCAAGTACGTTCTGGCAGCTATTCGCTCTTTCTCCGTGGGCAGCTCTTGTTTTCTCACTCCGGTCCAATCCCCGATCACTTCCAACAGTCCCTCCGCCGCCCCTGATTCGATCTCATTCGGGGAGGAGGAAACCAAAGAAGCGAGGGTGGCCACGGTATCCAGATACACCGGGCGGGTTCCCTCTGCCATCTCATAAAAAGCATTCAGGGCGGACACCGCCTGCTCCCGGTCGATCCGAGTGAGAAGAGTGGCATGGGCTAGAATATAGCCTGGCCGCTGGGATCTCAGTCCCGCCGGACCGCCCTTCCAAATCTGGGAGGTGCCGACGATCTTTTTTCCCCGTACCACTACATTGTAACGGCCGTCACAAAATGAACCCGGCACTTCCCCGAAGTACGGTTCCAGAGCGAATCTATTTTCTAACATCCGGATCAGAGGCGCCCCTAACAACCGATAGATATCGTCGATATTCCACTTCATCTCCTTCGGTCGGGGCAAAAAGAGGGACAGGTTCAACGTACCAGGGCCATGTGGAACGGCGGTACCTCCGCTCTGCCGAACATAGACCGGCCAGTCCACCTCTTTCATCATCTGGGCCGCTTTTACGGCCTGCAATGTCCGCAAATCCTTTTTGGCCACCACCAACGCCTGGGGCCCCTGCCAGATCCGAATTGTCGCCGGCGCCTCCCCTTGGGCCACACTGGCTCCAATCGCCTCTTCCATGGCATAAGAAAGGGAGCCCTCCCCCTTCGGTTCATACAGAACCCTCCAGGGTGTGACTTCCCGAAACCGAGCTTCCGCTTGTCTCAAAAGATCATCCATCTTTCCCATCCCTCCGTACCGATCCCATCCTGTCCATTATAACCGATGATCGACGAGTGCGGCGGGATCGGCTGAGCCAAAAAGGTTCCCCGCTGACATGTTCCTGTAACAGTTTGTTCCTGAATCAAGAAAGAATCTCGCTTCCTCCGCCGCAAAAAACCGGACTTGACAAGGATTTCTCCCCTTTCAAAGCTTGTGTTACAAAAGATTAAACGTCCATTACAAATCCCCACATAATCACTATTTCCCTTGTGAAGAGAGTATAATGAATTTACCAAAACAAATAGGGGGCATATACCATGAGCCACACAGCCGTCGGTCTGTTCAACGCCTTTCTTCTCAGCATTCCCTGCTGGTTCGGAATTGTTTTCGTTCTGCGCCATCTGATCTGACTCCCCCACGTCGGCAAGCATGGTGTGGACCACTGGGTGGATGTAGTTTAACGGCAGAATGCCGGCATTGCCGGTGGAACAGGTTCAACTCCTGTCATCCGCCTGACATGAAACGGGGCTGTCTCCGAAGGGAGGCAGCCCCGTTTCCACTTTTGAAACAAGTGTCACTCCTGATTCTTCAATTCCTCCAACACCCGCCCCAACAAAAGCGTCTCTTGTTGATAATAACGGGTGCTCCAGCCCTTCCGCTCCCCTTCGGCCAATTTCCTTTTCAATTCTTGATACCGCCGTTCAATACAGGAAAGGGCTGCACGCCACTCCTCATCGGCTAGATTCATCTCCACTTTCATCCCATCTACTCCCCCCAATCCTCCTTGTCTTACCATGATATGACTCCAAACCTGTCCAATTGACCACATCGGTTCAACCAATGAAAAAGCAGGGTCTACTTGCGACCCTGCCAAGTGGGACAGATCGGGATATCAGGAAGGATGGAAGATGATTTTGCAATATCATCCAATGAGGGGAAGGATCCCTATTTGGTTTCCAGGGCTTTTCCCAAATGGTCCGCATTCTTCTCCATGAGGGTGAAATAGTCTTCTCCCTGGGACTGTTCCTGTTGAGTCAGCCCTTCCAGGGTATGGATCGTCAGGGGATCGGTTCCCACTTCTTTCTGCACGGTTTTGGCCACTTTACTGCTGACCAGAGTCTCAAACAGAATGTACTTCACCTGGTGTTCTCGTGCCGTCTTTACGATTTCACGCAATTTCTTGGGGCTGGGTTCTTCGGAGGGGGACAGTCCTGAAATCGGGATCTGATTCAGCCCATAGCGATCTGCAAGGTACCCGAAAGCAGCATGGGAGACGATAAAGGATTTACCTTTCGCCTTTTTCACCGTCTCCTTTAAGCTTTGGTCGATATCCTCCAGACGTTGGGCCAGCTGTTCATAATTCTGTTCGTAGTCCTCCTGATGCTTCGGGTCTTCCTTCACCAGTGCATCCTTGATGTGGGCCGCTTGTTGTTTGGCACGGATCGGATCCAGCCACACATGGGGATCATGATCTCCATGGGCATGCCCTTCATGCCCATGTTCATGTCCGTGTTCCTCATGCCCATGTTTCTCATGCCCATGTTCGTGTTCCCCATGTTCATGTCCGTGTTCATGAGTTGATTTCAGTAGTGGAATACCCTTGGATGTATTGACGAGCAAGGTCTTTTCCTTCAGGCTGCCTTTTACCTTGTCCACCCAACCTTCCATCCCGATCCCGTTATACAAAAACACTTGGGAGTCGGCCATTTTGGCCACATCTTTCGGTGTCGGTTCAAAATCGTGAGCATCGACTCCCGGGGGTACCAGATTGGTAACTGAGACATGGTCTCCCCCAATCTGTTCCGCAAAAAAAGCGAGAGGATACATACTTGCAGATATTTTCAGTTTCCCTTTCTCCGCACTGGGTTCTGTTTTCCCGCCCCCACAGCCGGAAACAACCAATACAAACATAATAAACAAGATTCCCATCCGAAAGGGCCATCGGTTCATCCACTCTCCACCTCCATAAAAGATTCTGGTGCTATTGCGGGAGGTGCAACGGTCGCCTGGGATCGCGCACGACTCCCTTTCCCTGTTCCTCAACCCCTTGGGGTGCTTTTATATTATAACGGGGATATCCTCGGTTGTAAATCATAATTATTACGATTTAAAACTTACCTATAACCGGAGTCGATTGATTATATACTCCATTACAATCAGATAAAACGTAACTATTTCTAATCAGAAGTCATACTGATCTCCCCCCTCGAATAGACTTGTCTAAAAAAACGGGAGGGTTTGTATGGTTCGCTGGCTTCGAGAATGGTCCGCTGAAATTGCGGGTTTTGCTATTCTTACCCTATTCCTTTGGATAACACAAGGAAGAACCGATCCCTTGAATCAACTGAGGCTTCCTTTCCCTCTGCAGGTTCCGTTTGGCCTTTGGATTATCCCTCTGTGTATCTGCTGATGCTTTTGTGGCAGCTTCCTTTCGCAGTGTGATGCCATCCGCCCCCGTACTGGCTTTTCTGGTTTTTGGCCCCATCATGGACCTGAAGAACTTGCTGATGATGGCCGAAAACTTCCGTCCGAAGGTGGTCAGAATGATGTTCGTGGGTACTTTTGTCCTGACTCTGGTAGCGGTCGAACTTTGGAAGACTTTTGGATTCTGAGAGGAGGAAGAAACATGGGGGCTTTTACCCGAGCATGGATCTGTTTTTCCATTGCTCTGATGCTGACCATCCTGGTCATCACTGGGGAACTTCGATTCTATATCAACCCTCGCCTTCAACTGTTCACCATCTTTGGAATCGTGGTTCTATTGTTGCTTGGAATGGTCCAACTTTGGAACCTGCGGGTTCCACCCCAGCATTCAACGGGAGCCATCGGATATCTTCTCCTGCTGTCCCCATTCCTAATCTTCCTTTTAATACGCCCTGGGGCATTGGACGCCTCCATGGCAGCCCACAAGGGAGGCATCTATGTTCCTTCCAAGTCATTGGGACGGGAACAACATGTACTGAACCGGGAAGGGGCAACCGCCCGAAAAGAAGGAAAAAGTCTAAATCAAGGAAACAGCGATTCCCCTTCCACCAAAAAAGAAACGGATAGCACCACGACAAAACCCTCTGCTTCCACCGGCGAGGAAAATTCATATTATGCGAAAATCCTTCAGGATCTAGTCTCTTCCCCTATGATCACGCTGGGGGAACAAACTTATCTGGATCGATTAACCACCATTGAGGTACATCATAACCGAGAATTAAAGGGAAAAAAGATTCGGGTCCACGGCTTTGTTTACCGGACGAGAGACTTGCCCAACGGAGTTATCCTCGTCTCCCGGTACGCGATCACCTGCTGTGTAGCAGACGCCAGCGTGATCGGTATCGCGGCAACCTTTCCCGGAGCGGATCAGGTCAAGGACGGAACCTGGATTGAAGTGGAAGGGACGCTGCAATCCCGAGAATTGCAACATCACGCCACGCCACTGGTAAATGCCAACTCCTTCAAACCTATTCCCACCCCCAAAGACCCCTACATATACGCCAATTACTAAAATCTTGACTCAGGTGGTAGAGACTTATTTTTTCCCAACCATCGATGCAAATCTCACCCCTGAGCACTGTAGCAAAAATACCTCCCCGTATTTCATGGGAGGTATTTCACTTGGTTCCTCTCACTGCATGGACCGCACATCCCGGATGATTTGCTCGTAGTCCGGCTGGATTCCGTTATAAGCCGACATCACCTTGCCTCTTCCATCCACCAGATAAAAACGGGAGGAATGGCTGATCACGGGCTCTTCCTCTTCTCCCACCTCCGTCTTGCGTGAAATCGGGGAGTCGAAAGCTGTCTGCAGGAATCGATGCATCACCGGTTCGCTCGAGGCAGTGAGGAATTTCCAGTTTGCGAAATCAACCCGCATATTCTTCCCGTACCTTTCCATAATGGCAGGGGAGTCATAGAGTGGATCCAAGCTGAATGAGACCAGTTGTACCGTGAGATCTTCTTTTTTTAACCGTTCCTGCAAGCGGACCATATTAGCTGTCATCGGTGAACCGATATTGGGACATCGGGTGTAGATCATATCTGCAATCCACACTCTCCCTTTCAGATCCTTCAATCCATAATCCTTTCCTTGCTGGTCGGTGAAGGTGAACTCAGGTATGGGGGAACTGAGGGCCCCTATGGAATCGGAAGAATAGGATGGAGGATCCGGGTTCCATCGGATCCACCCTACAACTACCAAAAGCAACGCCACCAATCCCAATATCTTCGTTCTTCTTCCCCAAAAATTCTTCATCTGACTTCCTCCCTCCGGTGCGTGCCCGGCCTCCTCCTCTTGTCCTTCAATAGGTTTATATGGTGGACATCTTCTGTTTATTCATCGCATAAATCCCGACTTCGAGAAGAACAGCTAAAGGGAAGTAGAATGCAAAAGGGGAGGAAGATCCTTGTCTACCTACGATGAGCGACACCGCCTGCTGGTGGAATCGGCCACCGATAAAAGGCGAACAGATGCGGAGAATTCAGAGGATCCTCGGCACAAAACCAGCAAAAATTCTTCCCGGAGACAGTCCCTTGAGAAATCCACCATCAGTTTCCAAATCCGCCCACTTCGCCCTTCTGACTACCCGGCAGTGATCTCCGTTCTCAACCTGTGGTGGGGCGGACGTCACATCACCGACTTGCTCCCTCAACTCTTTTTTCACCATTTCCACCACACCAGTCTCATCATAGAAAAAGCAAGGGAACCGGTGGCCTTCCTGGTGGGGTTCGTCTCCCCTGCCCGCTCAGAGGAGGCCTATATCCATTTTGTAGGCGTCCATCCCGATTATCGAAGACGGGGTCTGGCGAAACACCTGTATCATCACTTTTTTGCTACGGTCTCCAAGGAGGGCTGTCGAAAAGTTCGCTGTCTCACTTCCCCTACCAACAGCCGCTCCATCCAGTTCCACACCCGGCTTGGATTTCAACTGACTCCCAGTAAAACCCTCCAGGATGGGATCCCTGTTCACAAAAATTACGACGGTCCCGGCAGAGACCGCGTCCTGTTTGAAAAAGAGTTGGAATAAATGGCTCCCACCAGGTGTGGTTGATTAGCCCTATTTTGGGTAGAAAATAAGGTCGGGGTGGTGGGACAGTGAAAAGCCTTTGCACCCATAGGGCACAAGTCTCGCCAGGGTCGCTTTCCGCTCCCGGGTCTCGCTATCCGTTCTTTGCAAGAGATCGTAGCCGTCCTACCCTCCCCGACCCCTCAAGCTATATTTTACGATGGGGGCAATGGGAAGAGCGAAAGAGTCGTTTCGTTTTCGTCATCCATTTGATGGTTCATCAACAGCCCTGGGCTCCCACCTTTGCAGGTGCAAGCCATTTATTCGCCCAATCGGAACACCGCCCGGGGTTGATACATCGGGGAACGATCCATATGGGTTTCATACAGAACCAACTCTTCCACAGTCCATGAAGATCGATCCAGGTATGGAGGAAGCTGGTCGTCTAAAGTTTGATGGGGAAAATCATGGAGCCGGTATTTTTTGGCCAAGGTGATATGTGGGTGATAGGGGCGCTTTTCTCGTGGATATCCCAGAGGTTCAAGCGCCTGGGTCACATCAGAATACAAGCGATGAAGCTCTTCCAAGTCCCCCTTCACTCCCGCCCACAGGATGCGTGGGCGGGTGGGAACCCCGAACTGACCGATTCCCTCCAGAGAAAGGCGAAAAGGTTGAAGACGGAAAGAGAGTTTCTTCAGGATTTGTTGCACAACCTGGACCTGGTGAAGACTACAAGCACCGAGGAACCGAACAGTAAGATGGTAATCTGCGGGATGGACCCATTTCTTAAAACTCCACTGTTCCCCCAGGAACTCACAAAAGCCGGCGAGCATCTCTTTCTGGACATCTGGCAAGGGAATCGCGATAAAAAACCGGTGAACCGGGTGGGACTCCATCAGTTTCACCTACCTTTCCCCATCGGATTGTCCATTCCTGTGACGCAGGGATGGACAATCCGACAATCATAACAAAACCCGGAAGAGATCCCGGGCTGTCACAAATCGATTCGCTCAAAGAGCTTTTTGGGCTGCTTCCACTGCCGCTTCATAATCCGGATGCTCAGTCGCTTCAGATACATACTCCACATATACCACTTGATCCGCTGCATCGACGACAAACACTGCCCGAGCCAGCAGACGGAGTTCCTGGATCGCCACACCGTAGGCAGTACCAAAGGAGAGATCCCGGTGATCAGAGACGGTTTGCACCTGCTCGATCCCGGCGGCTCCACACCAACGCTTCTGGGCAAAGGGCAGATCGACACTGACTGTGATCACCTTCACTTGCTCTCCCAGTTTGGCAGCCTCTTCGTTGAAGCGACGGGTTTGTGCATCACACACCCCGGTATCCAAGGACGGAACCACACTGAAGATCCGAACCTTTCCTTTGCTGTCTTCAAGAGTGACCGGACTCAGGTCATTGTCCAATACGGAGAAGTTGGGAGCAGTCATCCCAGGTTTCACTTCCGGACCCAGGAGTGTCACAGGATTTCCTTTGAATGTGATTGCGCCTTTCCGTTCTTGCACCATCGCAATTTCCTCCCCCGTGTTATGTAGTCGCGTTCCCACAATTATTTTATCATCTTTTTCCAAAAGAAGAGGGGATCATTCCTTTCCTCTCCCACTGTATGTTTTTCCGAAAAACCCAAGATAATAACCTTTGACCTGCATTTGACCATTAGATCAGGAGATACATCTATGAAAAACATCGTGTCGATCTACGTTCGGGATCTGAAAAATATAACGAAACATTGGGTGATCGCCGTCATTATCGGAGGCTTGATTCTACTCCCCTCTTTGTATGCATGGTTTAACATCAAGGCCTCATGGGACCCCTATGGCAACACACAGGACATCCCTGTTGCTGTCACCAATCAAGACCAGGGAACCACAGTGCACGGACATCACATCCAAATCGGTGACGAAGTAGTGCGCTCCTTAAAGAAGAACAAAAAACTGGGATGGATTTTTATTAACCAAAAGCAAGCATACAAAAGGGTCCGACGAGGAGAGATTTATGCCAGTATCACGATACCCGAAGATTTTTCGCAGAAGATGGCGACGGTAATCACAGGGGAACCGGTAAAGCCTGAAATCGTCTATGTTGTGAATGAAAAGATCAATGCGATCACCCCCAAAATGACCGAAAAAGGGGCTACCGGGATTGTGCAACAAGTGAGTGACAGCTTTGTCAAAACCACGACGGAAGCCATATTTAAAATCTTCAACGAACTGGGGATTGAACTTGAAAGAGAGTGGCCCACTGTCAAAGCCTTAGAAGAGCTGGTTTTCAGACTGGAAAAAAGCATTCCCACGATGAATCGGGCCGTCCAGATCGCCCTTGAAGATGTGGACCAAGCGACTCAAATCACAGAAAAAGCTCAAAGAGGCCTCCTCCAAGCAACGAAAATCACCCAAGAGGGACAGGAGTTCACTAACCATCTCCATCAATTTTTGAACCATCTCCGCAAATCCACAGAAGCTCTCCTGCCCCAAGTCAAAGAACGGATCGAAACGACTCACCAGACAGCTGTATCTATACAACAGATTACTTCCCATTTGCAAAAAAACGACCTCGATCCAATCAATGCGAAAAAAGTGATATCCCAGGCGACTGGTTCCCTGACCGCAGGTATCACTGCAACAGACGCAATCATCCAATTATCGGAGAGGGTGAACCGACTGGCGAATCAATCCCTCCTGGATCCAGAAATTGAAAGGCTGCAGAAGATCAAGGGAGATTTTCAACAACAACTAGCCTTGCTGGACTGGATCAAAAACGCCGACCACAATGGCGATGCACCGGGAGCAGAAAAGATCCAACATTGGAATGAAATTTCCCGGATTACCCAGCAACGAACTCAGGATATGTTGAATCGCTGGGATCAGGAATTTCAACCCAAAATACGAAGTGCCCTAGATTCAGTCGATTCCTCCCTCAACCGCGTTCAGTCCCTATTGGATCACACCCACCAAATCCTTCCCGATGTAAAAAAAATTGTTAGTGACGCCACCCAAGGCATCGTCGTGGGCAAAAAGAAACTTTTAGCCATAAAGGAACATTTACCTCAGGTCGAGGCCAAAGTGCATCATCTCGCCGATGAGATCCGAAAAGCGGAAGCAAAAACGGATTTGGGAGAAGTGATCAATCTGTTAAAGAATGATTTTCGCAAGGAGAGCGATTTTTTTGCACAACCGGTGTCACTAAAAGAAATCCAACTGTATCCGATTCCCAATTACGGTTCAGCCTTGTCTCCCTTCTATACGACCCTTTCATTATGGGTTGGAACAATTCTGCTGGTATCTCTGCTGACCACGGAAGTCCAGGATCCTTACAGGAATTATAGAAGTTACCACATCTATTTTGGACGCTATTTAACCTTCTTGACATTGGCTTTGATGCAATCGGTCATCGTCACAGTGGGCAACCTTTTGATTTTACGTACCTATGCCTCGGATCCGCTGTGGTTTGTTCTTTTCGGTTTGCTGATCAGTGCCGTGTTTATGTTAATCGTTTACACACTGGTCTCTGTGTTCGGGAACGTCGGTAAAGCTCTCAGCATCGTATTGCTGGTCCTGCAAATTTCAGGTGCCGGGGGAACTTTCCCCGTACAAGTTATGCCCCCCTTCTTTCAGGCGATCCATCCCTTCCTTCCTTTCACTTATGCCATCAGCATGATGCGGGAAGCGGTTGGAGGAGTTCTTTGGGGGATGGTTTGGAAAGACCTCACGGTATTGGCTTTATACACCCTTTTGGCACTCCTAATCGGACTCGGTTTGAAAGAACCGGTCAACCGAAAGACAGCCAAGTTAATGGAAGGTACCAAGGCCAGTCCACTCATTCACTGAAGTTCCTGCAGCGCCATCACCCCAAAAGCGAGAAATTTCACGAGGGGCTGTCAAAGCATCTGTAATCTCTCTGTAATGGTATCCGTCCCCCAATTTGCGTATCATAAAAACTGAATATCCTTGAAGGAGTGTAAAGATGGAAACCCGGCAAAAAGTCTTGCAACCTGTCGATCAAAAACACATTCACCGTTGGATCCGGGGGGCCAGTTCTGCACTCTGGAACCTGATTGTACTTTTTCTGCCGGTAGTATTGCTGATTCAATCCCTTCATCTCCTGCAAGAAATATTTTTTCATCAGCAAGGTGCTCTCTATTTTCACGCCTACCGGGATGGAGATGCCCGGTCCGCCTATGTTCTATTGATTCTTTTACTTTTCTTTTTCCAGTATCAACTGCTGAAAAACGGTTTTCGCCAATGGCGCCACACCTTAGCCCGCAATTGGCCCCCTCTAGTGGTAGCCCTCCTTCTATTTGTACTGATCCTGGATTCCTACATCATGGTGAATGACCAGGCGATCGTCCACTCAGACTTCCTGAGTCTGGGACAGGAGGCGACCCATCATTGGAAGGATGTGGACAAAATCACCGTAGGCTACACCTTAGGGGATGAATACAGCGACCTGTTCATGGGCTCTTACATTCTCCAGTTCGCGGATGGTTCCGATCTGGAGATCTGGAGCGGCGGAGGGATGGGAATCAGTGACCTGAAGGTCATCGATACCCTCGCACTGAAACAAAAAATCCCCTTCACTATCCAAGCTCCCCTCTCTCCTGATGCCTTGGATATCCTCAAAACCGGCAACTGGTCTCTGGAGGATCAACAATTCCTTACCAATCTGTATCAACGTAGATGATTCCTTTGATCGATTCCATCCCTTATTTGAGAAAATATCTGCGACAGACAGATCAAATTTTGACTGTCATCCCAAATCTCTTTTTCAGACGCCTCCGCAGGTGACGATGATATCTTTCACTGACGATGTCTTGACTCCCGCGCAGGATCTCCCGGGCATAATGCTCCGGCGGAGGGGTCTCTTTTCCTTTTTGAATCACGATAAAAGTCAGCACATTCTCCACCGTCTTCCCTTCGATCTCCACCGGGATCCAAGCCGGACGATAGGTCCCGTCATCCACCCCTTCCCGCCAAAAGAGATAGGCCAAAGCTCGGGCACCCACTCTGTAAACCTTTCCCTCCACCACACTCTTCGGATGCTCCACCAAATCTGCCCGACCCCCATCGGGGCGGGGAAGCGTATAGCGCATGGCATGGCCCTTCAGCACTCCCCGACCGATGACATCGCGGAAGTGTTCCTCCACCCCCTGGGTATAAAAGCGCTCATCGTCCATACAGGAACCATAAGCAAAATAAAGCCATTCCCGTTGCTCTTCCAAATGGTAACCCTTCCAATCTCTATAGGAGACTTTCCTTCCCCCTGCCGCAGGCACCTGGGTATGAATATACACATCGGCTTCCACGGCTCCCCGATCAGACTGGATCCGGCGGCGAATTCGCCGATACTCACCGAAGGATTCCTGTTTCCGTAGAGGGTCTTTTGTCAATTCATCCAATCGGTTCAAAGTCTCCCTGTCTACCCGGTACAGCTCCCCGTAAACCCGCTGTTCACCGGGAACTCCAAGCACCGGTCCTCCCCCTCTCGGATCATCCAACAACTTCCCATCGGTCCAAGCCTGCAGTGCCATCAACTTGGCATTCTTCAGCAGGTGATGATGCTTCTCCCCCCGTCTCCAGGTTCCGTAAACAAACAACTTTCCCCATTCCCTGTCCAATCCAGTCTCTCCTTTCCCATACTCACGCCTATGCCAAAACGGGAACCCACTGGATCCACCTGTTCTCAGCATAGATGTCTTGGTTAGATGGATCTCGCCTGTCGGTTGGGGCCATTCCCTCTTCTATGTCAGTACATGCACCAATCGAATCCCATGTTACTTAAACAGACGGCATCCAAACTTTTTTCCAAAAGCAGGAGGACTCTCTGTTCCTGGCGTAATTCTCAATATAGAAAAAAAAGAAAGAGGGTTAAGTAAGGATGAGCGAATGGGAGCCTCAGTGGGTGGTTACCCTGTTCTTTGCCCTGGGAATTTTGTTTTCCGTCTCCGGGGCCCTGTGGATTGAAAAAAGGGTGGAAAAGATCCGAAGCCGGCGTCGTCGGAACGGCAACGGAAAAAACTTCAGTCCGGGAAAACGGGAAAAGTCTTCTCCGTCCAGAGGAGGTCGCGAAAACTGGACCCCTGAACAGGATCATTTCTGACATCAGTAATCGCGGGAAGGGGGATCCCCCTTCCCGCAATGAACTCGGGTTGTGTCTGACCCATCCATATCTGGCCGGTCCGGTCGGGACGGGGTTTCACATAACCTTCCGTTGTTCAGAACTGTCAAAATCATGCCATGTAAAACCTGACTCTCCCTGCGAACGGATTTTGAAATATTTCTAAATACGTTTCTTTTTCAGGTACCAGTCTGTACCAGAGAGATCCTCCCCGAGACGTTGATGCACCCCTTCCACATCCGTCGGGGCCGGTTCCACCACATCTTCTCCCGGCCTCCAGTCCGCCGGCGTCGCCACTTGGTGTTGATCCACAGTCTGCAGACCATCGAGCAACCGCAAAATTTCATCCATGCTGCGCCCCACATTTAGCGGATAATAGATCATCGCCCGGATCACCTGCTTAGGATCGATCACAAACACACACCGGACTGTGGCTGTTTCGTCAGCTTCTGGATGGATCATGCCATATTTTTGGGACACCGCTGTGTTCAGATCGGCAATCACCGGAAAGGGGATTTCCACCCCCATCTTCTCTTTAATGTTGGTCACCCAGGCCAAGTGGGACGACAGACTGTCCACGCTGAGCCCGATCAATTGGGCATTTCGTTTTTCAAAGTGGTCATTTTTCCTGGCGAATGCCATAAATTCCGTAGAACAGACCGGAGTGAAGTCCGCAGGATGGGAAAACAACACCACCCACTTCCCCTCATAATCCGAGAGACTGATCCTTCCTTGGGTCGTTTTGGCTGTAAACGAGGGAGCCTGATCTCCTATTTTCGGGAGTGGGGAAAGAATGGGGTCACCGTATGCCACTGAACTACCTCCTTTTTTCAGAAGAATTATAACAGAAGGTTCCGCCTAATTTTACAGATATGAATCCTGTCCTTTCAAGCAGGTAAAGGAAGAGAGATTCCTTAATTTCCCCCGCAAACCTTCCGGACACCTTCAATTCCTCCGCTTTATTCCCGAATATGGAAATTAAACAAATGAAGGGTCGTCTCTCTTTTCCCAGGTCAGTATGGATTCAGCTCCATGATGACAGACAGCCTCCTGGAGATGGCATTAAAAAAACCGGTTCCATACCGGTTTTTTTAATAATAAGGGGAGATCATGAGATAGACCAAGACACCTGTCACACTTACATAAAGCCACAATGGCATCGTCCAGCGGGCGATCTTGCGGTGTTTTTCCACCTTCATATTCATTCCTCGGAAGTAAGTGACCAAGGCCAGAGGCACAATCACCGCAGCCAGCACAATGTGAGTGATGAGGATGAAGTAGTAAATGTACGCCAACACACCCTCCCCGCCGTAACTCGTAGATGGGGCCATGGCGTGGTAGGACAGATACGTGATCAAAAACAGAAATGTCGTGGCAAAAGCCCCGTAGATGAAGCGTTGATGCAGCTTAATATTCTTTTTACGGACAAAATACAATGCTCCCAACAAAAACAACGTCGTAAAGGAATTGAAGATCGCGTTCAGCCGTGGCAGAAAAACCAGGTTGTCATGATTGATCGTCTGGGATTTCGGCATCACATAAAGTATCGCTACAATGGCGATGACAGCAACGGACAACACCACCACCCAGGGGGTGTAATTCATATTTTTCTCCGGTCCATATTCGGAATGCTGCTGATTGGACATAGGAATCACCTGACTTTTCCATCATGATCTTTTTAACAGTATACCATGACAGAAAAACACCAAAAACCGGGCCTGTCACAATTTGATGACAGGTGCACACTCGAGGGACGAAGGGCGCGGAGAGTGATGCGTAGATGGCCTTTGCATCTATCGGGTACAAATCCGACTGAAAGACAAAATCCAAGTGGCCCAAGAGACCTACTCTCCTGCTACCACCGTATCTTCCTTCTCCCTGCGGAAAGCCCCCATCCCACCGGCGACCAAGAGCAGGAGCCCCGGTAGCACATAAAAGAGCGAGACACTGACCATCCCTCCAATGGCGGAAAGAATCATCAACCAACCTCCGGTCTTGGCTTTCGTTCTGACGAGTATGGAGCCGAGGACAGCCAAGACAGAGAGGATAAATGCAGCATAACCCAATCCCGTGATTTCGGAGGCGGCTTTGGAGATTACTTCATACTCTCCAAACCAGAGAGCCAAAAATGCCGCTCCCAGTCCGAGGATGCCTCCCGACAACCCCAGTACAAACTCTGTGGTGCGCTTCATTCTGGTTCCTCCTTTCGATTGTCAATCGATTGGTTACCCCTCCATGAATCTGATAGAATAGTCATCCCAGTGTCTGCATCACCTATGTTTCTGAAGATATAAAGCGTTTATGATAATGTTATATATAATAGAACAGGGCTGTTGGTTAACCAGGAAATGGGTGATGGAAACAACACTGACCTTTCGTTCTTCCCATTGCCCCCATCGTAAAATATGGCTTGGAGGGGACGGGGAGGGTGGGACGGCTACGATCTCTTGCAAAGAACGCATAGCGAGACCCGGGAGCGGAAAGCGACCCTGGCGAGACTTGTGCCCTATGGGTGCAAAGGCGAATCAAAGCCCCACCATCCCGACCTGATTTCCTACCTAAAATATGGGCTAATCAACACGCCTGATAATAGAAAGGATGAGTGGAATGAAGACAGCAGACCTATGCGATTCTCATTCGCAGAAGTTGCAGATCTGTGAACCGATCCTAACTTCCTTTGGCGGCAAACAACAATTTTCCGGACCTATCCACACCGTAAAAGTACTGGAAGATAATGTACTAGTCCGCAAAGCCTTGGAGACCCTCCCGGAAGGTTCGGTCCTGGTGGTGGATGGTGGCGGCTCAAAAAAATGCGCCCTGATGGGGGATCGACTGGGGGAAATCGCCATCTCCCGCAAGTTGTCAGGAGTGATCATCAACGGGTGCATCCGGGATTCGGCAGAACTTGCGAAGATGGATTTAGGGGTGCTAGCTCTGGCGACGATGCCTCTGAAAAGCAAAAAAGAGGGAAAAGGCGAACAAAACATCACGGTGCAGTTCGGAGGAGTGGACTGGGAACCTGGCCATTATGTATATATAGATGAAGACGGAGTCGTGATCTCCCCCAAAAAATTAACACTTTAGGGCAGGGCTGTTGATTAACCGGAAAATGGGCGGCGGAAGGGAGTCGTGTGCTGCCAAAGCGACCTTTGCGCTATGGGCACTACAATTTGAAGTTAAGGATGCGCCACAGGCACTACAATTTGAAGTTAAGGATGTGCCACAGGCACTACAATCTCGATAGCAAGGTTGCCATCCTACCCAGCGGAGAAGTCTTACGAGAGGGCGTTTAGGGGCAACCTCTTCCCTGTGTTACTTCCGTAAGGCTTTGCCCCTGCCCGATGGTCAGATTTGGAGCGGCCAGTTTTCACTTCCTTGCCGGATGGCAACGGTCGCGTGGGTGAACACGATCTCCCACCCAAAATAGGGCGAATCAACACGCCTGACTTTAGGGAAAGAAAAGCGAAGCGTCATATGCGCTTCGCTTTTTCACTCCACATAGAATCCGGAGGCCATGCCACAGCGATCTCTTCCCTTTTTACAAGGTTGTACCGGATCCTGAACTCTGCCACCTATACGTCTGAGAAAACCAATATTTTGCACTTACCGAAAAGTATATCCTTCCAAGGAAGTACTTGTCAACCTGAGCGACGCTCCTCCGAAACCGATGAGAGAGTGTCTGACCCATCCATCGTTGGAGCCGATCCCGTCGGGTTGAGATCTCAAACTATTTTTGTTTCCCTTCAAATACAGGGTAAGCACTCACTTCCAGATCCGTCGCCGGTTGGGTCACTGTGGCCGGAAGTTTATCATCATAGGCTCGGAATCGAGCCTGACCGCCAGCGGGAATTCCAGGGTCCAAATAATCGGTGATCACCGCGATCAAATTCCCTTGTTTGTTTTTGAGAGCTGCGGTGACCAAGATGCTCTCCACTTGTTGATCATTGGGATTTTTCACGGTTCCCGTCACCGTGGTGAACTTCTCATCCCTTTTCTCCCGGGAAATGGATTCGGTTTCCATTTTGACCGGAGATATGTAGCTTGGGAGGTAATCTGCGTCCAAAGCGATCTCTTTTAACTCCCCGGTGGATTTGGCCCGGCGAAGATGAACGGTTGCACCTACATAGGCGGACTCTCCCGGCTGAATCACTTTGGGTACAATGGTCAGAACTTCTTTTTCAACCAACTGGCGATCATCTTTACCCAAGAATCTTAACCGGGCGGAATCCAGCTGTACTGGCTTTTTCCCTGTGTTTTTGATCTCAGCGGCCCCATGGGCCATCACTTTCCCGTTTGACATTTTCCATGTCTTTGAAACGGTGTCACTTTTGATTTTGTGCGCTTGGGGGTCTTCCTCCATCTGGACCTCCTTCGCGGATTTCTCCTCTTTACGGGGGGTCTCCCCTTCTGTGGAACAACCCGCCATGGACAGGGCCATCAGCAGGCACAGACCTGCCCAGCTCCATTTGTAAACTACCACGCTTCTCCCTCCTGAATTTTTCTCTGAATCTTCCATTCTCACAAGGTCAGGTTTTATATTACCACATCTAAAATCAAAGTGAAAAACCTCCCCAGGATGAGGAGGTCAAGGAGAATACAACACTCAGGTTAGGGCTGTTGATGAATCATAAAGTGGATGATGGGAACGAAACGATCCTTTCCCTCTTCCCATTGCCCCCCATCACAAAATATCGCTTGAGGGGACGGGGATGGGGATGGCTACGATCTCTTGCAAAGAGTGCAAAGTCTCTTCACCCTCCCACCATCCCGACCTGATTTCCTACCTAAAATAGGGCTAATCAACACGCCTACACTCAGGAGATTTTCACCAGTTTCCGTCCACGAACCCCACCCTGAAGGATGGTGGACATCGCTGCGGGCAATTCCTCCAGGGAGATCACCTCTGCTCCGATCAGATCCAAGAGCCCTTCCGGTTTCAGGTCGGTGGCTAACCGATGCCAGACTTTGCGCCGGTATTCATTGGATATATGGGCGGAGTCGATGCCGAGAAGCTGGACTCCCCTTAGGATGAATGGATACACCGTCGAGGTAAACTTCCCTCCTCCTGCCAATCCACTGAGGGCGACAGCACCACCGAACTTCATCGTGCTGAGAAGATAGGAAAGGGTCTCCCCTCCAACAGGGTCCACTGCTCCTGCCCAGCGACTTTTAAGCAGGGGGCGCTGTTTAGGATTGGTCAGTTCCTCCCGGGGCAAAATCTCGCTGGCTCCCAGTCGGCGGAGATAATCATGGGCATCCGCTTTTCCGGTTCCGGTAGCCACAGTGTAGCCTCGTTGGGCCAGCATAGCTACTGCCGTGCTGCCCACTCCGCCTGTGGCCCCGGTGACCAGCACCGGGCCCTTCTCCGGTTTCAGACCGCTCTCTTCCAAACGCTGAATCGACATTGCAGCAGTAAAACCAGCGGTACCAAATACCATCGCTTCCTTCAAGGTGAGCCCCTCTGGGAGAGGGATGACCCAATCCCCTGGTACGCGGGCGATTTCGCTGAAGCCGCCGTTGTGAGAGACACCCAGCTCGGCGCTGGCGACGATCACTTCCTCCCCTTCCTTGAATCGGGAATCACGGGAGTGGATGACGGTGCCAGCTAGATCGATTCCCGGAATCAGGGGATAGGTTTCTAAGATGCGCCCGTCGGGAATCCCTGCCAGGCCGTCCTTGTAGTTGACTCCGGACCAAGCGACACGAAGGGTCACTTCCCCCGGATTCAGCTCATCCAGGGTCATCTCTTGAATTTCCACGGAAAAGGATGCGTCAGATTGATCCACAACCAATGCACGAAACCGCTCAGTCACAGATACCCCTCCTCAATTCATTCCGGTCAGGGCTGTTGATGAACCATAAGTGAATGATGGGAACAGAACGATCCTTTCGTTCTTCCCATTGTCCCGTCGTGAAATATTGCTTGAGGGGACGGGGATGGTGGGACGGCTACGATCTCTTACAAAGGACACATAGCGAGACCCGGGAGCGGAAAGCGACCCTGGCGAGACTTGTGCCCTATGGGTGCAAAGGCTCTTCACCCTCCCACTATCCCCACCTGATTTCCACCTAATATATGGCTAATCAACACGCCTGCATTCCGGTAATTGAACTTTTAATCATTTAATCCATTCAACTCTTCTCGTAGATGGTTAATAGTTATAGCTCTTTCTTGCTCATCTTGTTCATCAAATAAAAGTTGCTCAATAAATTCCCAAATATCTTCCAAACGTCTTCTTCCTTGATAAAAGGATAGGAGATCGAGATCGATTGAAGAGTTTGGGTGTTTTTCCTGATAGCACCGCCAAAATTCATTAAAGTAAGGTTCATCAGCTAGTAACATCAAATCGGCTTCCACAGGAGCTAATTTCAATCCTTCCCAATCAATCAATATGAGCTGGCTTCCAGACTGCATCAAATTCCAATGATGTAGATCGGTATGGCACAAAGCCATTCTCAAATCATACCTTTTCAAGTTCTGCGAAAGTCCTGCGACCCTTTGTAGCAAATGGTTTAGTTGGGATCTAGAGGAGTCGACCCACTTCCATACATCGGATGGCAAATCCTCTCTTCCATTTCGCAGTACTCCCCTCAACAGACGTAAATATGGGACTTCAAAATCTTCTTTTATCGCATTCGTCTCGATGGGAATCTCTTCACCATATGAATGAAGTTCTGCGATGATCTTTGCAAGCTGGTGCACTTGACTATCGGTACATGCTTGATCTCCAATCGTCTCTCCCTCGATATAATCATAAAGTAAATAGACGCCAGACTCGTCTTCACATTGATATTCCCCAAGACATGTCGAAAGAGGAACGGAAATCTTTCCTTTCAAACCACTGTTTTTCATCAGCCACACCATGATAGGAATAGTTTGATCCATACGTGCCATCAGCTTCGATGTAGAGGCTCTGCTTTTTTCATATACTTTGAGGAAATAACTTTGCTGCTTGTTTGACACTTTATAAGCGAGGGATGCCCACCCCCCTTGTTGAGGTAATACATCGGTAATGTTTAGGTCATAGTAGTCCTTTAAGATCCTTTTCACATGATCCATACGATCCTGTCCCCTCCCAAAATCATTCTACAGAAACCGGACATCCCCCTCCTCCAGTGATTTGCCTTAGCCCATGTTTACCCTCAACACTTAGCCTGTTGCTGAACTGAAATGTAGTTGGAACTTCGATTCCGACAGTGCGGTTGATTAGCCATGTCTCACCCACCTAAAATCCGGCTGATCCCCACGCCTAATTCTGTTCCTTTAAGGTTCATAATCAGCCAACCTCACCTCTTTTGCAGAATGGTATCATTGGATATAGTCAGGCGTGTTGATTAGCCATATTTTAGACAGGAAATAATGTCGGGATGGTGGGACTTTGATTCGCCTTTTCACCCATAGGGCACAAGTCTCGCCAGGGTCGCTTTCCGCTCCCGGGTCTCGCTATGCGTTCTTTGCAAGAGATCGGAGCCGTCCCACCATCCCCGTCCCCTCAAGCAATATTTCACGACGGGACAATGGGGAAGAGCGAAAGATCGATTTAGTTCCCTCCACCCATTTACTGGTTATTCAACAGCCCTGGGATATAGTAAGCCTGTTCCACCATATGAATGTAAAAGGAGAATTCTCTGTGAACATCCAGATCAGTCCCTTGGCCGCCGCCCGCTTGAAAATTCTTCTCCATTGGGAAGAGGAGGATGAGCAACTGGCCGTCCGTTTGGTACCACTCACTTGCGGGTGCGGAACCCCTTCCTTCGCTTTGGAGCTGACTGAAGTGAGATCTGACGATCTCCTCATCTGGGTGGAAGGGGTTCCATTTACCTGTTCTGAGTCGGAAGAAACATGGCTAAACGGGGTTGAGATCGATTGGAGCCGGCAAACCGGCCGCTTCTCCATCTACCACCCTGATCCTCCCTCCCACCCAGACTGCTGTTTGCCAAAACCCAACCCCAGCTGAAGGGAGAAGCGGAAACGGTGAGCCTCTGGATCATCGCAATTGGTTTAGCAATCGCCGGGTCCTGCGGTTGTTTTTTGTGGACTCGGGTCTCTTCCTTCGATGGAAAAAAGTTTCAACCCATCCCTAGACAAGGGGCGATCGTACTGGGAGCTTCCTTAAAGAATCGCCAGCCCAGTCCTGCATTGAAGGAAAGATTGGATCAAGCCCTGGAGCTGTATCGACAGGGCTTGGCCCCCCTTTTGATCTTGTCCGGCGGTTCGCCCCAGGGGGCCACCCCCGAAGCTCGTGTGATGAAGGAATATCTGGTACAACAGGGCGTCCAGGAATCGGACCTGATCTTGGAGGATCGTTCGACGAACACTGCGGAAAACCTGGCCTATTCCAAGGAAGCACTCTCCAGCCACGGCATCTGGGATGTCTATCTGGTGACCCATGATTTCCATATGTACCGGGCGATCCGCTGTGCCCGTCGGGCCGGTGTCACGGTGACTCCCGCCCCTGTGGCCCCCCGCTCCCTCACGATCCCTTATCAGAAGACCCGGGAATGCTTGGCACTCGTTAAAAGTTATTTGTTACACTGAGGAGTTGACAACTCCACACAGGGCTGTTGATTAACCAAAAAATGGGCGGCGGAGGGAGTCATGTACTACCAAAGTGACCTTTGTACCACAGGCACTACAATCTGAAATCAAGATTGCGCCATGGTACTACAATTTGAAATTAGGGATGCGCCATGGGCACTACAATTTGAAATTAGGGATGCGCCATGGGCACTTCAATCCAAAGGAGCTGAAGCTCTAGATGAAGGAAGCACCACAGGCACTACAATCTCAATGGGCTGAAGCCCTGGAATAAAGGAAGCACCACAGGCACTACAATCTCAATGGGCTGAAGCCCTGGAATAAAGGTAGCACCACAGGCACTACAATCTCGATGGGCTGAAGCCCTGGAATAAAGGTAGCCATCCTATCCAGCGGAGAATCTGAAGGGAGGGGCGTTTAGGGGCAACATTCTTCCTTGAAATACTTCCGAAAGGCTTTGCCCCTGCCCCGACGGTCAGATTTGGAGCGGCCAGTCATTACTTCCTTGCTGGATGGCAACGGTCGCATGGGTGAACACGATCTACCCACCCAAAATATGGCTAATCGACACGCCTGATCACCTACAGAATTCATTTCGATGGGGAAGTTTTCATCCCCACAGATCCCTGATCCAGACTCCACCCGAACAATCGACAGGCGTTGGCTGTGGTCTGACGGACTAATTGCGGGAGGGAGATCCCCTGGACTTGGGAAACCGCCTCCGCTGTCCGGCCCACCCAGGCTGGCTCGGCGGGTCGGCCCCGGAAGGGGCCACTGTATCTCCAAGGAGCATCGGTCTCCAGCAATAGGGACGATGTCGGGATGCGCTGTACCAGCTCTCGATCCCGTTGCCGGTAGCACACCTCAGGTGTGACCGACACATAGTAACCCGCCCCGACGATGGCATCCACCACTACTGCAGGCGCTTTCAGCCAATGGAATACGGCCTTCCTCACATGGTGCGTCTGCAACATGCGAAAGACCGTCTCCGCTCGGTCATGCACCGCATGAAGAAGAACAGGTAAATCTAACTCCACCGCAGTTTGCAAAAAGCGCTCCAGCACGCTGAAATGCTCCGGATCCGGCGCCTTTTCCCTTTCCCGCGGAGACAGAGTGTACCAGGGAAGGCCCACCTCCCCCACTCCACAAAGTGAATCACGATGCTCCCGGATTTGGCGGAGAACGATCTCCACTTGTTCCCAGTCCACCGATTGCTCTGGGTGATAACCGAAAGCGACTGCAATAAAATTCGGATAGGCCTGTTGTAACCGCAACAGCTTCTCTCCTGATTTCCCATCACTTCCCACGGCTACGCCCCGGATCACTCCCGCTTGGTGTGCACGGTTGAGAAGGCCCGGCCATTCTTCCGGGGAAATCCGGTCCCCGTGCAGATGGGTATCCACCCATCCCCTAGGTTCCATCTGAGTTCACTCTCCTTTCTTCCCGATTTTTCCCTTGGATCCATCAGACCTTCCCTCTCCCATGGACTGCACCCACTCCTGTAAGAGGGGGTCCAACACGCGGATCTCCAGCTCCCCTTCCGTAAAGGGGGCTTCCTCTGCTACATCCAAAACATCCAGACGTGCTTGTACATCCCGACGGAACGCCGCCAAGTCAATCCCCAAGGCATCTGCCGGTTGAAACTTCAATTTCTCCAGGGCCCCCCGGAACAATTTGCGAGCTCCTCGCCTATTGCCGTTGCGATGATGGTACAGGGCGACTGCTGCCTGAAGCAGTCCCTGGTAGAGCAAATCCCTGCCTTCCTCCATCCATAGCTCTTCCAGAACTTCATGACATTCATAGTAATCGCGGTCCTCATTGAAATGGTAAATAAACTGGACAAAGAGCGGTGAATAACGACGATCACCGACGGAATGCAACCGGATCCCTCCCTGTTTTTCTCTAAAACACAGCGAATCTACACATCCGGTGGCAGGTGAATTTTCCCGCTCAATCCTTTAGAATGGGAACCATGCTGAAGAGAGAGGAGCGATGGGATGAATCTGGATGAAGCGACGCGGGAAAATCTGAACTGGATGATCGAGTCGATCAAGAATCACCTGAACCTGGTCAACGCCTCCGTGGTCCGTCCGGAAGATTACAGCCTGGAAGTTTATGATGACATCCGGGACTTATTTGAGATGACGGAGAAAAAGAAAGGCCACTTCACCATGCTGGAGCTGGAAGGCATTCTGGAAGAGCTCGGCGACCTGAGAAAAAACAGTTGAGTACGGAAAAACCGCCAACAGGGCGGTTTTTTCACAGCGAAAAATACCGAGCCAGCTCCTCCGGAACCGGCACGCTCTTCCGGGTCTTCAAATCGATGGTGACACTGACCACTTCCGCATCGGCCACCCGCTCCCTCTGTTCGTTCTCCATGATATGCTCCAGCACATAGCTGGTGCGACCCACTTTCAGAGGCCGGGTTTTGATGGTCAGGTGTTGGCCCAACAAGGCTTCTTTGCGATAGTTGATGTTGATATTGACAGTCACAGTGCCGATGTTCATCTCCGTAAACTGGTCAAAGGGAAGTTCCGCTTGGTTATACCAGTCTTCCCGTCCCCACTCCATATACTCCAGATATTTGGCATTGTTCACATGGCCCATGACGTCAATCTCCGTCGGGCGCACCTCAATTTCAATCGCAGTCTCCACTCCGTCCTCTCCCCTTCACCCCCAATGGGATTTGCGATTATTCTACCATTCTTTCGTTACCGGTTCCAAGGGGAGGGGGGCAAAGCTACAACGCCAACCGCTCCGGCGCCCGGCGGGCCAATTCCATATCATGGGTTACCAGCAACACCGTTTTCCCTTGGGTATGCAACTCCTCCAGCAATGAGAAAATATGATCCCCATTTTTTCGGTCCAGATTTCCCGTGGGCTCATCGGCAAAAATATAGCGGCTGTCTTTGGCAATCATCCGTGCAAAGGCCACGCGTTGCTGCTCACCCCCGCTCAAAGCGTACACCTTCATGGTCTTTCACGTAAATAATATGGACATCGAGATCCTCTTTCGTCATCTGGTTCAAAGGTTTGCCTTTTCCTTCACGATAAATGTTTTCAACTTCCACCTTCTGAAAATAAAAATGGGAAATAAAATTGTCTTTGATCTCGGATTCTTTTTCCCGTAGCGAAACCGGCACCAATAGATTTAATACGTTTTCGTCATCGATCCATTGCTCACGAATCGAGCCCTGCTCGCTCTCAATGGGGTTATACGACAAGTAATTCAGATTGATCGTAATCGTTTTCCCCAGAGGGTTCGTCCGGACATCTTCCCCTTCTGTATTCAGATCATATGTATACACCCCTTCATTAACTTCGTCATAATTAGACGGGTCCATGAGGAAACCGTCCGCTTGCTTATTCAAAACTTGGTATGCTTTTTTAACAGCCTGGTTTTGTTTATCTTCTACGTGCGCACTCGCCTGATTTTGGCCGATATATGTAGTCACCGTCTGATAAAGATTCTCTGTTTTCTCCCACACCGACAGGTTCTTTTCAAAACGGGCCAGTTCTTCATTTGTCTCTTGTAAAAAGGAAAGCGCACCCACAGAAAAAGCGAGAAAGAGAATATATAAGATAAGGCTGGCACCCATCAACAGTTTATAGGGCTTTTTCCCTTTCAACCCCTCATATTCTTTTCGGTTGGCGTACATGAATCGAACCCAAAGTGCACTATAACCGGCCAAAATCAAGACAGACAGACTGATAATCACCAAAAATAAGACTGTTGTTTCAACACCGTTGAACAAGGATCCTTTAAACATCCTGTAGCCAAAAAAGGAGAAATAAGAAACCAGCACCGCTGTCACTAAAGCAGGCACCCATTTGCGCCATTGCGCCAATACGGCCGCTCCCCAGGTAGATCCGTTCAGTTTCATGACCAGGATGTCACGCTTGCGATGAACAAGATCAAAGGTCATCGCACCGAGCATGCTGATAAACAAAGCAAGCATCGTCATCCCTACAACGGCTGAAGTCATGATCAGCGTTTCTGGTGCCATCCATGATTGAGACGTTACATCACCCATCAACTCAGTGGTCACCTGTTCTTCAGCAAAGCGATCCAATATTTTTTGGATCTTATCGTGATCTTGTGTATCCAAGTAATAAATGCCATTGGTAGATGCTTGGTTTTGATGATCCAGCAAAAACAGATTGATCTTGATTTGGGATTCCCCGGATGTAAACCTGCCCACTTGGGCGGGGGTGTCCGTCATCTGGGTAGAGATAAACTCACCTGAACCGGCAGCGGGCCAGGTTCCTTCGCTCAAATGAATTCGGCCATCCAACCTCGGATCGGTGGTAAATACCTGGATGTGCGTGGAATCCTTGTACGAATACTTTGCAATGTCCACTCCGTAATCATTTGCCACTTCCTCGATAAATTTGTTGGGGTTTTCTTTTCGTTGAAACTCCCCAAAATCCAACATCACCCCAGTACGTCCCTCATATAAAAGTTGATTAAATTGATACTGTTCAACCACATAAGCAGACAAAAAAAGAATGAAAACAAATAATAGCGTCATCAAGGCGGCAAATACTTTTTTCATATGGATTCTGGGCTTCTTTTGCGACCGTTTAACCACTCCTTAGTTATACTAAAAAATTTTTGAATATTATAACCAAGCATGGGATAATTTAACGAATTGTCGGTCTATAATCCCTTTTAAAAAAAGTTCTTAAAAAAAGTTCCCGGAGGATATCCTCCGGGAACTCTGGATTCGTTTACTTATTCACCATGTGAATGGCATTGCCCATGATGCCTTCGGCAGCTTCCATGAAGGTTTCTGGCAAGGTGGGGTGGGCATGGATCGTCAGAGCGATATCTTCGGTGTTGGCGCCCATCTCCATCGCCAAGACCACCTCGGAAATCAGGCTGGATGCTTCCGGTCCCACGATTTGGGCACCCAGGACCTGACTCGTCTCCTTGTCAGCAACGATTTGGAAGAAACCTTCGGCAGCGTCCAAGGAGAGAGCGCGACCGTTGGCAGCAAAGGAGAAGCGGCTGACTTTGACATCATAGCCCTGTTCCTTTGCCTCTTTTTCGGTCAAGCCGGTATAAGCCAATTCCGGATCCGTGAAGATGACATAGGGCATCGCCCGGTAATCCACTTCACTAGTTTGGCCGGCGATGGCTTCCGCAGCCACCTTTCCTTCATAGCTGGCCTTGTGAGCCAACATCGGTTGCCCAGCCACATCACCGATGGCAAAGATCTTGCTGTTTTTAGTACGCATCTGCCGGTCTACCGGGATGATCCCTTTGTCATCGGTTTCGATGCCCGCCAGATCCAGGCCGATCTCATCGGTGTTGGGCTTGCGGCCAACCGCCACCAACACTTTATCCGCAGAGAAGGTTTTCTCTTCGCCTTTCACCTCAGCGGTAACGGTGACATCCTTACCAGATTTGTCGGCGGATTGAACCATGGCGCCGGTAACCACTTCCACACCCAATTTTTTCAGATTGCGGTTCACCATACGAACCATGGAGGGATCCACTCCGGGAAGGATGGAGTCCATCCCTTCCAGCACGGTCACTTGGGTGCCCAGCTTGCTGTAAGCGGTCCCCAGTTCCAGACCGATGTAACCCCCACCGACAATAACCATCTTCTCTGGGATTTCATCAAGAGACAGCGCCTCGGTGGAAGAGATGATCTTTTTCCCGTCAAACTTCAGAGAAGGAATCTCAAAGGGACGGGAACCCGTGGCGATGATGCAGTGGTTGAACTGATAGGTGGTGCTGTTGCTCTCGGTGGCGACTTTCACCGTATCCTCGCCGGAGAAATAGACTTCCCCTTGGATCACTTCCACCTTGTTCCCTTTCAACAGAGAACCGACGCCGCCAGTCAGTTTTTTCACCACGCTGTCTTTCCACTTGATCATATCAGCGAAGTTGATCTTCACTCCGTCTACTTCGATCCCCATATGTTGCGAATTCTTCATCTTATGGGCTTCATCCGCGGCGTGAATGATTGCCTTGGAAGGGATACAGCCGCGATTGAGGCAAACCCCACCCAGTTCGTCCTTATCCACGAGGACCACTTTTTTGCCCAGCTGGGCGGCCCGGATGGCGGCTACGTATCCACCAGGGCCCCCACCGACGACCAGAACATCGACTTCCGTCGCAAAATCTCCAACTACCATGGTTAATTCATCTCCATCATCAAGAGTTTCGGGCTTTCCAGCAACTCTTTGACACGATTCAGGAATCGAGCCGCCACATCGCCGTCGATCAGCCGGTGATCGATGGACAGAGAGACGTTCATGATCGGACGAACCACGACTTCACCATCTACTGCTACCGGACGATCTGCCATCTTGCCCATACCGAAGATCGCGACTTCCGGATAATTGATGATCGGGGTGAAGAATTGACCGCCGAAGGATCCAATATTGGTGATGCTGAAGGTGCTGCCCTTCAGTTCCTCCACGCCGGCTTTGCGATCACGGGTGCGTGTGGTCACATCCTTGATCTCCTTGGCCAGCTGGAAGATGGACTTCCGGTCCACATCCCGAATGACCGGAACCACCAAGCCGTCTTCAGTGGCGGTAGCGATCCCCATATGGTAATGCTTCTTAATGATAATCTGTTCATTTTCCTCGTCAAGAGAGGCATTCAGATAGGGGAACTCCTGCAATGCTGCAGTCAGAGCTTTGATGATGAAAGGCAGATAGGTGAGTTTGATCTCCCGCTGCTCAGCCATCGGTTTGGCCCATTTGCGAAGTTCGATCAGTTCAGAGGCGTCCACTTCATCCATTACCGTAACATGGGGAGCCGTATACACGCTCTGAGCCATACGCTTAGCGATGGTGCGACGCATCCCCCGAAGTGGGATCCGCTCTTCATCTTCCTCACGGGAAAGCGGAGCTGGTTTTTTCGCCTCGGTCGGTTCCCCTTGGCTTTCGGTGACGGCGCTTGTTTCTTCCGCGGGCTCGGCTCCACCGCTTTGGAAGGTTTCCAGATCGGCAAAGGTAACCCGGCCGTTTTTGCCTGTCCCTTCCACCTGGGTGATGTCGATCCCCAATTCCCGAGCCTTCTTGCGGACGGAAGGCATAGCCAGCACTTGCTTGCCGGACTTGCCCTTCCCGGAAGGAGCAGGTGTTGCTGCCGCAGTTTCCTTTTCTACCGGAGGAGCCGCTTTTTCTTCCTCTTGGCTTTCTGGCTGTTCAGGGGCCTCTTCATCCCCGGTGTCAAAGACAGCTAGGACAGAGCCGACCTCCAGAACTTCCCCTTCCTTGGCGTTCAGCTTGAGGACAGTCCCGTCCAAAGGCACAGGAATTTCCACCACTGCTTTATCCGTCTGCACTTCGGCCAGAACATCGTCTTCCTTGACGGTGTCCCCTTCTTGTACATGAAATTTGACGATCTCGCCTTCGTGGATTCCTTCACCCACATCAGGCAGTTTAAATTCGTAGGCCAATCTTGAAACCTCCTTTCTGAATCAGAAGTCCAGCGTTTTATAGATGCCGGCGCAAACCCGGTCTACAGTGGGCAACCATTCGTCCTCGATCGCGGTCAACGGATAGGGGGTGTCAAACCCGGTCACCCGCACCACCGGAGCTTCCAGAGAGAGGATCGCCTCTTCATGGATCCGTGCGGACAGTTCAGCTCCAACTCCGCCGGTTTGGGCTGCTTCGTGTACAACGACGGCACGATGGGTCTTTTCCACGGATGAGATGATGGTATCCAAATCGAAAGGAGAGATCGTCCGCAGGTCGATCACTTCCACCTGGATTCCCCGTTCTTTCTCCGCCTGCGCCGCTGCTTTTTCGCACAGAGGCACCATGGCACCGTAAGCGATCAGAGTAACATCCGTACCTTCTTTCACCACGTGGGCCTTACCCAGGGGCACAGTGTAGTCTTCCTCCGGCACTTCTGCTTTGACGGAACGGTACAGCTTCATCGGCTCATAGAAGATCACCGGATCATCATCGCGGATGGCGGAGATGAGTAGCCCTTTTGCATCATAAGGGTTGCTGGGCATCACCACTTTGACACCTGGGCTGTGCAGGAAGAGAGCTTCCAGGCTGTCTGAGTGCATTTCCGGTGTCTTCACCCCGCCGCCGTAGGGAACGCGAATCGTGATCGGTACATTGAACCGACCGCCGGAACGCATCCGGAGACGGGCCGCCTGGGTGGAAATCTGATCCATACATTCATAGACAAAGCCGGCAAACTGAATTTCCGGCACCGGGCGGAAACCTTGGGAAGCCAGGCCGATCGCTGTTCCGATGATCGCTGACTCCGCCAGCGGAGTATCGAAGGATCGTTTTTCACCGAAGGTCTGATACAGGTCGGCGGTGGCACGGAAAACCCCACCGTTAACCCCCACGTCTTCTCCCATCACCACTACGTTCTTATCCCGCTCCATCTCCACTCGCATCGCATGGTTAATCGCATTGATTAGGGTCATGGTAGCCATGGTTATTTGCCCTCCTTCCAGGAGAGGTATTCGTCTTTTTGTTTTTTCAGGATAGCCGGGGTTTCAGTGTAGAGATCATCGATCAGATCAGCAACCGTTCCCTTCGGCATCTTTTCAACCTTCTTGATCGTTTCGTTCATTTCGTTCATCCACTCTTCTACAGTCTTCTCTTCTTCTTCGTCGGACCACAGCCCCTTGGCCTCCAGATACTTCCGCATACGATTGAGGGGGTCCCGTTTGGACGTCCAGGACTCTTCCTCTTCCTTGGTCCGGTAACGTCCCGGATCATCTCCGGCCATGGTATGGGGTCCCACCCGGTAGGTGACCGCTTCGATCAGCGTCGGCCCTTCACCCTTGCGAGCGCGATCCGCTGCTTCTTTGGTCACTTGGTAGACAGCTAGGGCATCGTTTCCATCCACCCGGACACCGGTGATCCCATAGGCCACTGCCTTCTGGGCAATCGTCTCCGCACGAGTCTGCTTGTCAAAAGGCACACTGATTGCGTATTGGTTGTTCTGGCAGAAGAAAATGGAGTTGGAATGGTAGACGCCGGCGAAGTTGAGACCTTCGTGGAAGTCCCCTTCGGAAGTAGCCCCATCACCGAAGAAGGCGATCGCCACCCGATCTTCATCCCGCAGACGGTAGGCCCAGCCAGCACCAGCAGCATGTAGCACCTGGGCTGCAATAATGATCTGGGGCGGGAACATCTGCACATCCTCCGGAATTTTCATCCCGTCGATCTGACCCCGGGAATAGAGGAATGCCATTTCCATCGACAATCCATGGTGCATGGAAGCACCCACGTCCCGATAACTGGGAAACAACCAGTCCGATTTATTCAGAGCGGCCATGGATGCGATCTGACAAGCTTCCTGACCGGCCATCGGTGCATAAAAACCCAGGCGGCCCTGACGGTTCAGTTTAATGGCACGACCGTCGTAGGCTCGGACCCTGAGCATCCAGCGGTAAATATGTTTCAGTTCATCGTCGGACAAGTTCGGAGCCTTTTGGCCTTTAATGATTTCGCCGTTTTCATCCAGTATTTGGAAAATTTCTGGATCTTGCTTTAACTCCATCACTTTCGGCACGATGGATCCACCTCACTTTTTAAAGGTTCGGCCCTGATTGGGCATCTCGGCAAAGAGTTGATGTTTTACATCAGGGCTGTTGATTAACCACAATGTGGATGATAAGAACCAAACAATCCTTTCGCTCTTCCCATTGCTCCCCCATCGTAAAATATGGCTTGGAACGCATAGCGAGACCCGGGAGCGGAAAGCGATCCTGGCGAGACTTGTGCCCTATGGGTGCAAAGGCTCTTCACCCTCCCGCCATCCCGACCTGATCTCCTACCTAAAATAGGGGGAATCAACACGCCTGGTTTTACATACTCCTCCAACCTACGCTAACAGAGGCTTCTTGGGGTAGTCTCCCAGAAATCCGGAGAAATTAACCAAGTTTTGTACGTCACTCCAAGAGACTCATCCTAACCTTCCCACAAGCTATTCTTGGCAGCATAGAAAACTTCTCATGCATGCAGAAAACTTCCGGGAATGAAGAAACGAACAAGTGCCCCCACAGGCAAAATCCCTTTCAGATTCACAGCCAGCGAACCGGAACGGGTAGGAGTTGCATCTCAGGGTTCTGAAAGCCATTTCAATTGCATGATACACTTCCCCCAAGATACAGTCAACACCTTGCCAATTGTCCCCCATAACCGTTTATATATAAGGGTTTAACAGACTATAACAGATGAGTACAGTTCATAAAAACAGTCGGTGGTACAGTGGTAGAACAGAATGTCCGAAAATTATAAACTGTAGGCTCCAATTCCCCCTTGTTGTCACACATTTCTTATGCAGGCATGTTGATGCAGGCGTGTTGATTAGCCATATTTTGGGTGAGGAGATCGTGTTCACCCACGCGACCGTTGCTATCCGGCAAGGAAGTGAAATCTGGCCGCTCCAAATCTGACCATCGGGCAGGGGCAAAGCCTTACGGAAGCAACACAGGGAAGAGGTTGCCCCTAAACGCCCTCCCTCCAGATTCTCCACTGGGTAGGATGGCTACTTTTATTCCAGGGCTTCAGCCCATCGAGATTGTAGTGCCTGTGGCGCATCCTTAACTTCAAATTGTAGTACCTATGGTGCAAAGGTCGCTTTGGCAGCACACGACTCCCTTCCGCTGCCCATTTTCTGGTTAATCAACAGCCCTGATGTTGATGGAATATTTTAGGTGGTCAGATCGTGTTCAATCCTGCTCCGAGGCACCTCTCGAACAGAGGCAAAGCCTGACAAAGACAGCCCAAGAAAGGGATTGTTCCTAGAGCATGTCTGGTAATTGAAGTCAGGGCTGTTGATGAACCCTAAAGTGGATGATGGGAACGAAACGGCCCTTTCGTTCTTCCCATTGCCCCCATAAATATTGCTTGAGAGGACGGGGATGGTGGGACGGCTACGATCTCTTGCAAAGAGCGCAAAGGCTCTTCACCCTCCCACCATCCCGACCTGATTTCCTGCCTAAAATATGGCTAGTCAGCACGCCTGGTGCTTAAGAAAAAACGGCCCCCTCTGGTTTGCCAAGCCAGGTCTGTCCCAAAAGCGTAATCGACCCAAACATGAATGGATCAGACACCTCCAGCCAGACTTCTACGCTGGACAGGATGACCCGTTTTCAGATGGTAGTGTCCAATTTCACCTAACAACCGGGCCATTCTCCACAAATTGTTGCTTCAACTTCTATTTTTCCCTCCTGCGTAAGGATCAAACTTTGACTGGCAGTTTTGTTATACTTGAGAGACATTGTTCAACGAAGGAAGGGTGTCTCATGAGCTGGATGAATGCTTCATCGTCAGAACCGATCCCTCTGTTATGGGGGGATAAAAGGTACCATACATGGAATCACCATTTACGGAACCATTTTGGCCATAAAGTGTTTAAAGTCCCATTGGATGGTGGTTTCACCTGTCCCAACCGGGACGGAAGTGTGGCCAGCGGAGGGTGTACTTTTTGCAGCCCTCGCGGATCAGGTGACTTTGCCGGTGATCGTCGCCAGGACTTGGTAAATCAATTTAACACCGTCCGGGACCGGATGCATCAAAAATGGGCAAAAGCCAAGTATATCGGTTATTTCCAGGCCTTCAGTAACACTTACGCTCCTGTGGAGGTCCTCCGTCCGATGTATGAAGCGATCTTGGAGCAACCTGATGTGGTGGGACTCTCCATCGCCACCCGACCCGACTGTCTTCCCGACGATGTGGTGGAGTTGCTCGCCGAGCTGAATCAACGCACATATTTGTGGGTAGAACTCGGGTTACAAACCATGCATGACTCCACCTCGGATTTAATCAACCGGGGACATGATTATGCCTGTTTTCTCGATGGCGTCGCCAAGCTTCGCCGATATGGAATCCGTACCTGTGTCCACATTATCCATGGTCTCCCGCAGGAGTCCGTAGAGATGATGTTGGAGACCTCCCAAGCCTGTGCAGCCATGGATATTCAAGGAATCAAAATCCACTCCCTCCACCTGTTGCGCAAAACGCCTATGATGCGGCAATACAAGGATGGACAGCTACAACTGCTGGACCGGGACACTTACATCCGGTTGGTTGCGGACACGCTGGAGATGCTACCGCCGGAGATGGTGATCCATCGCGTCACTGGGGATGGACCTCCCGATCTGTTGGTCGGTCCGATGTGGAGCTCGAAAAAATGGGAAACATTGAACGGGATCGATGATGAATTAAAAAGACGCAATTCCTGGCAAGGAAAAAAGTGGTCTCCTAGGATCACCTCCCAGCTCCCGCAACGTAGCGGTGTCCGTCTATGAGTCTGCCGTCTACTCTCACTCAGGCCCATCATTGGGTGAAGAGTGTATTAAACCCTGGCTCCCTCGTCGTCGACGCCACAGTGGGCAACGGAAACGACACTCTCTTTCTCGCCCAGGCAGTGGGGAGTACCGGTCAGGTGCACGGCTTCGATATCCAACAGGAAGCGCTGGATCGCACCGGAGACCGTCTTCGTAAAGCAGGTTTGTCTGAGCAGGTCACCCTTCATCGGGCAGGCCATGAGCAGATGGCGAAGACCCTGCCTCTCCAGTCGAAGGGCAAGGTTCAGGCGATCATGTTTAATCTCGGCTATCTCCCTCGAGGAAATCCGAGGGTCATCACCCGTGCCGACACCACCCTCCTCGCTTTGGAACAGGCCCTGGAGTGGCTGGCCCCTGGCGGAATTTTGACAGTAATGCTCTACACAGGTCATCCTGGGGGCATCGAAGAAGCTGAGAAGGTGGTGAACCTTCTAAAAAGATTGGACGCCGGTCGGTTTCGGACCGTCTCTTGCCAAACCTTGAACCGACATCAAGCTCCCATGCTCACAGCGGTTGCCAAGTCAAATAAGTCGGCCGAAATCCCTCCTGTTCAGTCTTGAACTTTTTTGGCAAATATTATTTTTCAACCTGACGGATCATGATAGAATTGGTAACGAGCCAGTGGCCGCCCCCACGGCTGGCCACGGCCGCTTTATCCAAAGAAAGGTGATGCAGGTGGAAGGAAAGTGGTTGGGCGGCCGGTATCAGATCCTGCAACGTGCGGGTGGCGGCGGAATGGCTGTCGTCTACAAAGCGATGGATACGGCTCTGGGCCGTCATGTTGCTGTCAAAGTGATGAATGACTCCCTCAGTCACGACGAAGATTTTATTCGTCGTTTTGAAAGGGAAGCCCATGCAGCCGGAAGTTTATCCCATTCCAATGTAGTCCAGGTGTTCGATGTAGGCAGGGAAGGGAATACCCACTATATCGTCATGGAATATATCGAAGGCGCTTCCCTGATGGATCAGATTGAAGAAAGGGGAAGAATCCCGGCAGAAGAAGCTGCCTACATCGTTGCCCAAGTGTGTGACGGACTGGCCCATGCCCACAAAAAAGGGATTGTTCATCGGGATCTAAAACCGCACAACGTGATGTACACCCTGGATGGTCAATACAAATTGGCCGATTTCGGAATCTCCCGAACTACCCGTTCATCCACGATCACCAAGACCGGATCTGTGATGGGATCGGTTCACTATTTCTCACCAGAGCAGGCCCAGGGCAAACCGGTGAGTGTCCGGTCAGATCTGTACTCCCTCGGGGTGACGTTATATGAGATGGTTACCGGCCAGCTTCCCTTTGATGGAGAAGAGGCCGTCGCTATCGCCCTGAAACATTTGCAAGAACCGGTGCCTGACCCCCGTTCTATAGTTCCCGATCTTCCGGAATCTCTCTGTGCCGTAATTTTCAAGGCCATGGAGAAAAAACCGGAACATCGCTTCCAATCAGCCCAGGAGATGGGTGAGGCCCTTCGTCAACTGACCATCATGGGCGCGGAAGCCCCACGTCAAGGGGAACCGCAAGCCTGGACACCAAGGGACGAGCCCCCGTCGCAAATGAACTCCGAGAGGGTGCCACAGCAGCAGAGCCGAACCACTCGGATCACCCAGTCCCGCCAGACCCGTAAAAAAGGGAAAAAGAAGAGATGGATGGGCCTGGCAATGGCCATCGCACTCTTATCGTTCTTATCTTATGGAATTTTCTTTTCCGGGCTGTTTGATACTTCTGACGGACAGGCCGATGCGGAAACAACGGGTACACCCACGCAGGATGAGAAATCGAAAGCGACGGTGGATTCCAAGGAGTCCGAGTCTGAAAAGGAAATGTCAGATAAGGAAGATTCCCCGGCTGACACTTCCCCAGGCGCTTCCTCTTCCAAAACGGAGGAGGAGGAAGAGGCGGAGGATTCCCAGGAAGATGGAGGTCATGACTGGAAGGGTATGGATTGGGAGAAGGGAGATCCTCATTTCAAAAATATCTCTTCCAACGGGT
Organism: Kroppenstedtia sanguinis; assembly: GCF_050433445.1. NCBI lineage: Bacteria > Bacillati > Bacillota > Bacilli > Caryophanales > Thermoactinomycetaceae > Kroppenstedtia > Kroppenstedtia sanguinis. The sequence continues at coordinate 116,689 of NZ_JBNPXF010000002.1, forward strand.
CTGAAGGCGAATATCACGTGACCCTGGAAACCGATCTGAGTCCGGAATTTTACTATGATATCATCCTCCATGACAGCAACGGAAAAAGAAGACAGGTGATCACACGTGTTGCTGTACCTACCCCCGGTGACGGCAGCGATTATGAAGACATTGATTTTAAAGTAGATGTCACTGACGACATTTCCAATGAAGGACTGGTGAAAATCCGATTGTACGATGAAGGAGAGAGTCAGGCCTACAAAGTCCTGGATACACTCCCCTAATGTTCAAGGGCACGCCGAGGGCGTGCTCTTATCCTGTTGGAAATAAACGCAAAAAAAACACCTTCCGTTCAGATATGCGGAAGATGTGTTCACCTCGGGTGACGGATCTATGATCTCAACGCCCCTTTTTTTGTTTGGCCGCCAACGCACTCAGGCGCTCTTCACTGCTCTTCATCCACTTTTTCATCATGTCTTCAAAGTCTTGGGCACCACCTCGGCCTCGTCCGCCGCGACGCCCTCCACGGGGACGGTCATCGGTGAGCGCTTTGATGGACAGTGAAATCTTCCCGGATGAATCGATGGAAAGTACTTTCGCTTTGACTGAATCTCCAACCGTCAATTCGTCCTCCACTTTCTCGACGAACTTGCTGGAGATTTGAGAGATATGAACCAGACCCGTCTCTCCGGTTTCAAGTTTGACGAAGGCGCCAAAGGGTTTGATGGCCACCACTTCGCCAGTCACGACGGATCCTTCCGCTAGCTGACTCATTCAAACACTCCCGCAATCATATTCATTCTGTATGAAGATAACACTTAATCAGGATTAAGTCAATGGGCAGACCTCTCCATCCTTTCGATTATTGTTCCATACTATTTAATATAAAAAATAAATATGTTATACTCTTTCCGTCAACAGCGGGGAATATATACCCCTTCCAGCAGATATGTGATGTACAGAAAGGATGGACCGATGAAGACACAAATGGATGCCAACCATTCCGTGGAACTCGAGTTGAATGGGAGTGTACATTTCAACTTGACCCCTCCTCAGCTGGTAGAAAAAGCGTTGGAACGAAAGGAAGGAATCTTGACCCGTACAGGTGCCTTTCGTGCCGTCACAGGAAAATTCACTGGACGCTCCCCCAAGGATAAATACCTGGTCAAGGATCCCAACATCGGAGATCAGATCGATTGGGGAAACGTCAACCAGCCCATGAATCCAGCAACATTCGAAGGTCTGTTCCAACAGGTGAAAGATTATCTCAAGGAACGAGATGTGTTTATTTTTGACGGTTTTGCCGGTGCGGATTCCCGTTATCGCCTTCCGATCCGCGTCATCAATGAATATGCTTGGCACAACTTGTTTGCCAGACAGCTCTTTGTCCGACCAACAAAAGAAGAATTGAGCGAACATCAAGCCCAGTTCACCGTGATCAGCGCCCCAGGCTTTCAGGCAAAACCCGAAAAAGTAGGGATCCGTTCGGAAACATTTATCGCTATTAGCCTGGAACGTCGGATCATTCTGATCGGCGGAACCGAGTACGCCGGTGAAATGAAGAAGTCCATCTTCAGTGTGATGAATTATTTGTTGCCAGAACAGAATGTACTACCTATGCATTGCTCCGCCAATATGAATAGCGATGGACATAGCGCCCTCTTCTTCGGACTTTCGGGAACCGGAAAAACCACCTTGTCTGCCGACCCCAAGCGAAGCTTGATTGGGGACGACGAACATGGCTGGTCCGATGAAGGCATCTTCAACATTGAAGGCGGCTGCTATGCTAAATGTATCCATCTCTCCAAAGAGAAGGAACCTCAGATTTGGGATGCGATCCAGTTCGGTGCCGTGTTGGAAAACGTTGTGGTGGACGATAATCGTCACGCCCACTATGATGACAGTTCCTTGACGGAAAACACCCGGGCTGCTTACCCAATTGAACACATCCCGTCAGCCAAAATTCCCGGTGTAGGCGGTCATCCTGATGTGATTATTTTCCTGACGGCAGATGCCTTCGGAGTACTTCCCCCGATCGCTAAACTGACCCCCGAACAAGCCATGTACCACTTTTTGTCGGGATATACCAGTAAGCTGGCTGGAACAGAACGGGGTATCACCCAACCGGAAGCTACCTTCTCCACTTGTTTTGGTGCGCCCTTTCTCCCTCGTCCCGCCAGTGTCTATGCAGAGATGCTGGGAGAAAAAATCGACCGCCACCAGGTTCGTGTCTACTTGGTGAATACCGGTTGGTCCGGTGGTCCCTACGGGGAAGGAGAACGGATGAAACTCGCTTATACACGATCCATGGTCCGGTCCGCTCTGGACGGGTCTCTGGAGGAGGCCACCTTCACTCCTGCTCCTGTGTTCGGTGTACAAATCCCCAATCGGTGCCCCGGTGTTCCCTCTGACGTGCTATTTCCTCGGAATACCTGGTCCGATCCCCAAGCTTACGATGTCAAAGTCCGGGAGCTGGCTCGCCGATTCCGGGGAAACTTCCAGCGTTTCCCTGATGTAAGCGATCGCATCCGCCAGGCCGGACCGATGGATTGATTCCAGCGTTTATTGTGGAATCCCCCAGCCAAGGGGGATTTTTCTTTTTCTCCATGGACAGCCCACGCTCCCAACTTTCTTGAAAAAAACTCCCGGAATTGCTATGATCAGCAAAGTGATTTCCACAGACTGACGGATTCGGGAGGGAGCATTCATCCCGAGCTGAGGAGTCAGACCGGGACTCCGATAGCCTAAGATTTGTGTTCCCCTGAGTGCATTCAAAACTGAGAAGGAGAACTACCCTGGCGAGAGGACCTGATGGGGCCCAGGATCTCCATCGGTCACACTAGCCGCTCCTTCTTTTGACATCGGAAGGGAAATGGCCGGACAAACCTTAGAAGCATCGTGAAGAATCCTTTTCAGGGAGGGCGGAAGCAATTTAGGGATCGGAATCAGCCCCCACCCCGACCGTCTCAGAACGCACTCGATCACTATGCTTTATAGAAAGGGATTATCTATGAAGAGACCGATCATTATCGGGGTTGCCGGCGGGAGCGGTTCCGGCAAAACCACCGTCGCTCGCAATATCTGCGAGCGGTTTGCCGATTCTGTCGCATTGATTGAACAGGATGCCTATTACAAAGACCAGTCACACCTACCCATGGAAGAACGAATTCATACCAATTATGATCATCCCTTCGCCTTCGATACCGAGTTGCTCCTCTCTCATTTGCAACAACTGTTAAAGCGAACCCCCATCCAAAAACCGGTCTACGATTACACCCTTCACACCCGAGCAGGGCGAAGAATCCCGGTGGAGCCCAAAGATGTGATCATTCTGGAGGGCATTTTGATTCTGGAGGACGAACGCCTCCGTGACCTGATGGATATCAAAGTGTTTGTGGACACCGATGCCGATGTGCGGATCCTGCGCCGCTTGGAACGGGATGTGAAGAACCGTGGCCGGACATTGGATTCGGTGATTCAGCAATATCTCACTGTCGTCCGTCCGATGCACCTGCAATTTATCGAACCCGGCAAACGCTACGCCGATCTGATTATCCCGGAAGGGGGCCACAACCAGGTGGCGGTCGGCCTGCTGATCAATCAAATCCAGACCATCCTGGCGGAAAACTGAAGGCTCCTCTGAGCAAGCATCGAGTTTTTTTCTTTCCATGAATGGATTCAGTATCAGATAGGTTGATTCGCCGTACCCCATGGGAGATCGGGTCAGGATGGGATTTTGCACTCGTCAGCTACGAGTCGTGCCACAGATTTCAATAGAGCCCCAAAATGGAAATTCCATCTATCCTCTCGCCAATCGATCTTACTTCAGCTATGATATGAGGAGTGGTTTTCCCGGACAAAAGCGAGTTTGAGAGAAAGGTTGGTTGGGAATCCATGAGCATTCTGGCTTTATACTGTAGCACTCGCAGGCAGGGAAACTCTGAATTGTTGGCAGATATCGTGGTGGAAGGTTTGAACTGCACCAAAATTCACCTGATGGATCAACATATTGAACCGATCCAGGATTTTCGCCACGCCCCTGAAGGATTCAAACCCGTCCACGACGATCATGCCAAGTTAATTCGGACGATGCTGAATCACGATATTTTCCTCTTAGCAACACCCATCTATTGGTACGGTATGCCTGGAATTCTGAAAAATTTCATCGACCGCTGGTCTACGTATTATAGTGATATGACCTTTAAAGACCGCATGAGTGAAAAAGAAGTGATTGTCGTAATGACCGGAGGGGATGATCCCCAGATCAAAGGCTTCCCTCTCATCCAGCAATTTTACTGGATCTTCGAGTTTATGGGCATCGAATTTACCCACTATATCATCGGCAATGGAAACAATCCCGGAGATGTCCTGCGAGATCTGAACGCTTTGTCCAAAGCGGAACAGCTCAACCATCAGCTTCGCATGCAGTTTTAAAATCTGCTCCGTGGGAAAGAGGGCACCACAGGTACCTGTGGCGCCCTCTTTGTCAATTCAGGAGGGTCACTGGCGATAAGCTACATATCAGGGCTGTTAATTAATCCTAAAGTGGATGATGGGAACAAAACGACCTCCCTCTTCCCCGTAAAATATTGTTTGAGGGGACGGGATGGTGGGACGTCTACGATCTCTTACAAAGAGCGCAAAAGCTCTTCCGACCTTAGTTCCTACCTAAAATATGGCTACTCAACACGCCTGGCCTCATAGATTTGCAAACGGGTGTACACTGTACTCAATAAAGGAAGGTCCGCCTCTTCTCCCGCCATCTGGAGAAGCACCCCTTGCAAATGATCCCCTTCTACGGAAGCGCCTTTTTCCATATCCCGTAGCATGGAGGATTTCATCGAGGGTTCCAGGAATCGAATCATGTCATACACTTTTTCCACCAAGTCCTCATCCAGAGTGGGTTCCCGCCGGCGAGCGGCAGAGGCGATCTCATCGAGGAGTCTCCGTGTGAGGGCGGATCCCTTCCCGGTCTCCATGATCGGACCGATGGCACTGTTCATCAAGCATGTCACCCCGCTGAAAGTGGCGAGAAACAAATACTTTTCCCACATGCGACGCAGGATCTCGCCACTACGAATCCCTTCAAAGCGCGCTTTTTCCATCGCCTGTTCCAATCGCCTGACCCGCTCCGATTCCGAACCATCCCGCTCCCCGAAAAAGAGATGATGCCGCTCGCCGAAGTGTTTCACCTCGCCTGCATCATTCAAGGTGGCTTCAATCAAGCAAAGCCCACCCAATACTTGTCCAGGGGAGAAAACCTCCTGCAGTCGATCCAAGTGAACCATTCCGTTTAACAGAGGTAGAATCACCGTATCCTTTCCCACATAGGGAAGCAGATCTTGGATAGTCTGTTCCAGGTGATAAGCTTTCACAGCCAACAGTACCACATCAAAAGGGCCGCCTGGCTGACCTGGAGTCAGGGTTTGAACAGGGGAATGGAAATCTCCTTGAGTACTGTGAATCACCAGACCCCTGCTCGCCAATTCTTCCTGGCGGCGAGGACGTACCAAAAATGTGACATCCTGACCACTCTCCATCAGTCGACCGCCAAAGTAGCCGCCGACAGCACCCGCTCCAACCACCAGAAAACGCAACTTCAGCACCTCCCAGATCTCCTCGGCTGATCGGATTCCTTTGATTCAAATAGTTCACACAACAGATAAGGGTATTGTACCCTATTAGCCGAGGGATTGAAAACCCGCCCTCTGAGTGGATCAAACAGAAAACCCGGCACCTCAAGGCACCGGGAGCTCTCTTCATTCAGCAACCATCGCTTCATATTTGTCGGCATCCATCAACTTGTCCAGGTCGGAAGCGTCACTGACTTCCACGACAACCATCCATCCCTCCGCGTAGGGGGATTCATTCACCTTTTCCGGAGAATCATCCAGGTCGCTGTTGATTTCCACCACTTTTCCCGAGACCGGGGAATACAGTTCCGAAACCGTTTTAACCGATTCGACACTGCCAAATGGGGAGTTAAATTCTACTTCATCGCCTACTTCCGGCAGTTCGACGAAGACGATATCACCCAATTCGTCTTGGGCAAAATCGGTGATCCCGATGCGTACCCGCTGATCCCCTTCTTGTTTGACCCACTCGTGCTCTTCACTGTACTTCAGTTCTTTGGGCAGATTCATCCCAATCCCCTCCTATTGCTCTTGGTTTCCCAGGAGACGCTCCAGCGGACGCTCCAACATTTTCATGGCTTTTTCACCGGCAGAGCGATGACGTAGCTGCCCTTCTGCATCAAACAGGTAGAAGGCAGGCACAAATTCGTTTTCAAAAGCATCTACGACACTGTGCTGGTTATCGATGGCTTGGGGATGGGTCATCTCATATTTTTCAATCGCTTCTTTGACCGCTTCTTTATCGGTATCTTTTTCGGAACGGGGCATGTGGATCCCCACCACCTGCAGGCCCGCATCCTTGTAACCGTCCCGAATTTTTAGGACATCCGGCATGCTTTTTTTACAGATGCCGCAACTGATGGACCAGAAGTGAATCAGGACCGGCTTTCCCAGCAGCTCCTCCTTGGTCACCTCTCCGTTCACCCATTCGGTGACACCCTTCAATTCCGGCATTTCTGTGCGCAATCGTAACGCCATGTCTCATACCTCCTACTTCATCGTCCCTAGCCGTTTCGGTTTATATTTGGTGAAAAAGGACCTAACGGAGGCGTTAGGTCCTGGGATCCCCCTCAGAGAGTTTTTTCACCTGGTTTCCAGTCGGATGGGCAGAGGCCCCCGCTTTGCAAAGCCTTCAGTACCCGAAGAGTTTCATCCACACTGCGACCTACGTTGTCATCGGTCACGACTTGGTAACGGACAATCCCGTCGGGGTCGATGATGAACAGCCCCCGTTGAGCGACGCCCTCTTCTTCGTTCAACACTCCGTAGGCACGGCTCACGCGGTGGGTCGGATCGGCACCGAGAGGGTATTTAACCTCACCCAGACCGTTGTCATCCCGGGAAGTGTTGATCCAAGCACGGTGTACGAACTCCGTGTCTGTGCTGACACCGACGATCTCGCATCCTTCATCCCGGAATTCCTCATAACGGTCGGAGAGAGCGGTAATCTCAGTCGGGCAGACAAAGGTGAAGTCCTTGGGATAGAAGAACAACACCAGCCACTCCCCTTCGTAATCAGAGAGCTTCACTTTTTCTTCCAAGGTTTCGAGATTCTTTGTGCTGTTCATTTCAAAGTCCGGCGCAGGCAATCCTACCAAACGTTGAGGCATAGCATAGTTCCTCCTTCATTCTTTGATACTCATGACTCATGTTAACAATCTACCCATGCAATCGATCCGCTAAACCGTCCATTGCCTGGGTTCCATGTATACAATAACATTTATATTATAGAAGTCAATACTATGTTAAATTCAATATAACCTGGGAACGATTTTCAGCGATAAATGAAACTAATTTGCAGAAAAATCGTCACTTCTTGTTCAAAAATGAATATCGATGATCTCATCTTTATAGAAAAAATTTTTTAATGAGTTAAAAACAAAATGGATCTGCTCAAGCGTGTGGGTTAGCCCTATTTTAGATAAGAAATAAGGAGGATGGTGAACGGTGAAGAGCCTTTGCACCCATAGGCACAAGTCTCGCCAGGGTCGCTTCCGCTCCCAGGTCTCGCTATGGCAGCACACGACTCCCTTCCGCTGCCCATTTGCTGGTTAATCAACAGCCCTGGTTTTGTTCCCATCATCCACTTGATGGTTCATCAATAGCCCTGGTATCTGGTGTGTGGATTCACCCGAAAAGGGGGATGAAAGAAAGTCCTATGCAACTAAAGATCATCTACAAACACTACCCTTTCCTACTCCATCGGAAGGATACATTCAGGTTGGTCAATTTTGGGAGAGTTGACGATGGGGGAGACGGGATAGGTCCGCATGGGGGCCGGATCACAGGGATCCAACAGAGACTTCAGCCCGTCGGGATCCTGAATCCTGGGGTCCAGCCACAGGTCCTCCTCCGATCGGTCCAGGATGACAGGCATTCGTGGGTGTATCGGACGAACCTTGTCATTGGCAGAGGTAGTGATGATGGTGAATGTATGTAGGGTGCAACTCTCTTCGGGATCAGTCCACTGATCCCAGAGTCCGGCAAAAGCAAACAGGTCGCCCTGCGCAAACAAAATTCGCATTGGCTGTTTTTTACCGGATGTGTCTTTTTTCCACTCGTAGAAACTATCCGCTGGCACCAGACAGCGTTTGCGACGGAAGGAGTGGCGAAAAGCTGGCTTTTCCGACAAACTTTCGCTGCGAGCATTGATCAGGCGGCTTCCGATGGAAACATCCTTAGCCCAATACGGGATCAATCCCCAGCGCATCGACACCAGTCTCCGAGTGTTTTCCCGGTAAACCACAATCGGCACCGACTGTGTCGGTGCGATATTGTAGCGAGGGACCGAGTCCCGCGACGTAATCTCTTCCACTTGAAAATGCTCTTTGATTTCACCCAGTCCCACCGTTAAGGTAAACCGTCCGCACATGGCCCTCTCCCCCTGCTTTTGGTTTCTAAGCCTCTCTGCCTCCTATTTCACCAGATCCTCTGTTTTTCCTTTTTCACAGTTTGGTGTGAGGGACGATGGTATCGTCACAGCGAACATCCACCAGGGAAACCTCGCGGGAGGCCAGGGCCGCTCTTAGGGCGGGTTCCAGCTCTTTCGTCTGTTCCACCCGATATCCCTCGGCTCCGAATGCTTCCGCCATCTGGACAAAATCCGGACTGTTCACCTCACCTCCCAGCGTCTTAAGCCCCCCTTTGATCATTCGGTTTCGCTCCATAGCATAGACCCCATTATTTATCAGAATGATGGAGATCGGAAGTTTATATGCCACCGCCGTGATCAGATCGGCCCATGTCGTTCCGAATCCACCGTCTCCCGCCAGTACCACCACCTGACGCTCCGGTTCAGCCAGCTTGGCGGCCATAGCTGCTGGCAATCCGAAGCCGAGGGTACGCCAGCGCCCCGAGATCAGGATCTCCTGCTTTTTCGCCTGGAAAACCCGGTTGAACCAGAGCAGGTGATCCCCCACGTCCAGAGCCATGATGGCATCGGCTTCCACCACCTGATGGAGGGCAGCCACCACCCGTTGCGGGGCGATCGGTTCCGTATCCAATTTAGCCTCCCTTTCCAGCTGTGATTTCCAATTCCCCTTCAGTTCCTGAACCCGCTGCAACCAGGCGAAAGGAGCCCCATCCCCGATCTCCCGTATCATTTGTGGTAAAACAGAGGACATCCCCCCCGCCACTGCCGCGGTGATCGGCATCCGATCCCCGATATTTTCCGGCCGGGCATCCACCTGGATCACCGGGATGGGGGCGGGAACAACTTCCTGGGGCCACCAGGTGGCGCCCAGGATCAGACATCCGTCTGCCTCCCGGAGCAGCTCCGTAGCAATGTCACTGCCCCCTTGACCCAAACCGCCGATATAGAGTTGATGATCATGGGGCACACAGGATTTGGCTGGGAGGGTGGTCATGATGGGCGCTCCCCATTTCTCGGCTAGCTGGAGCAATTCCCTTTCGCATCCTTTCACCCCGCGCCCAGCCAGGATAACCGGGCAGGCCCAACTCTTCATAATTCCGATGGCTCTCTGCAGCTCATGCTCCGGTGGCGGCGGGGCCGACTGGGGAACCATCGGCGGATAAAGTTCTCCATGCACGCCGTCCATCCAGACATCCTTCGGGATCGACAGATGGGCAACTCCCCCCATGGATATGGATTTCTTCATAGCTAGGTTCAGCTGAACGGGAAGTACTCTCGCATCAGCAGTCAGCGCTGAATATACCGCCAGCGGCTCGATCATCACCTGTTGATTGAGGTCCTGTTTACTGCCCGTCCCCAGCTTTTTTCGTTCCACCTGTCCTGTGATCGCCAACACCGGTGCCCGATCCTGGGCGGCATCCGCCAGACCATTGAGCATGTGGACGATTCCAGGGCCGCTAGTGGCGGCGCAGACCGCCAGCCGGCCAGTCAGTTTCGCTTCGGCGGAGGCCATCAGGGCGGCTGTGGTCTCCAGACGGCAATTGATGTAGCGGATCTGATCCTGTGCGGCGATCGCATCCATGAGATGTAAGATAGCATCCCCCGCCACTCCATAGATCCTTTCACATCCCCAGGCCGCCAATTGTTCTACCAAGTACTCCGCAGCGGTTCGCGACAGAGCGGATGTTTTTTGATGGATTGACATGGAGCATTCCCTCTTCCGCCCTTAGTCTGTATCGGATTCCAACAGACATACTGCAACACTCGTCTTCAGATTGTAACAAGGCATAAAAAAAGCACCGGATCGATCCGATGCAGCCTTCAGCGGGCCCAAACCTCGTCAAAAGTCTCTTCCTTAAAGCCGACGGTCACTTGTTTGCCATCCGTGACGATGGGACGTTTGATCAGCATTCCGTCGGAGGAGAGCAGGTCCAGCATTTCCGCCTCGTCCATCTCCTTCAAGCGATCCTTGAGCCCCAGTTCCCGGTACTTCTTCCCACTGGTATTAAAAAATTTGGTCAGGGGGAGTCCGCTCTTTTGCACCAGGCTCGCCAGCTCCGAGGGAGAAGGCGGGTTTTCGACGATATGGCGGTCTTCGTGGGAGATTCCCTTCTCATCCAAATACTTGAGCGCCTTGCGACACGTCCCGCAGCGCGGATACTGATACACGGTTAAAGTCAATTCTGGATCCCTCCAAGCGTAGTGGGTCCTTCCTAGAAGGGTTGTGATACCCTGCGTTTGTAGACGGTCGGGATGGGGTTTCAGATCTTTTCGTTGTTCTGAACTGCCAAGATCACTCCATGTGAAACCCAGGGCTGTTGTTTAACCATAAAGTGGATGATAAGAACGAAAGGATCCTTTCGCTCTTCCCATTGCCCCCATCGTAAATATGGCTTGAGGGGACGGGGAGGGTGGGACGGCTACGATCTCTTGCAAAGAACGCATAGCGAGACCCGGGAGCGGAAAGCGACCCTGGCGAGACTTGTGCCCTATGGGTGCAAAGACTCTTCACCCTCCCACCATCCCGACCTGATTTCCACCTCATATATGGCTAATCAACAGGACTCTGTGAAACCTCATCCGCCCTCCGATATTTTCACTCCACTGTCGGGAGATCTGTCCTATCCAACCGGTGGGCACCGTCTTTTCTTAAATCTTGCATTACCAGACATGCCCTAGTATACCCGATGGAAGCCGATTACTTAAAGACCTGGCCTCCCCGTTTGTATTCCACGTCACCGATCCCTTTTCGAACGTTGACCACACGGGCGATCGCAAAGAAATAATCCGACAGGCGGTTCAGGTAGCGGCGAACCTCTTCATTGGTCTCCTGTTCTCCAGTGAGGGTGACCACCCGCCGTTCCGCTCTCCGGGTGAGTACCCGGCAGATGTGCAACACCGCCGCTGCCGGGCTTCCCCCAGGCAGAATAAACCTGCGGATTTCCGGCGTCTCCTGCTCATAGCGATCGATCCACTCTTCCAGACGAGTTACACTCTCTCCGCTCACTTTATAATTCCGCTTTCTGCCCGCCTGGGCCAGATCTCCCCCCGCATCAAACAGCTCATGCTGAATCTCTGTCAGTTCGGCGATCAGATCCCCATACGCCTCGGAATCCAGGCGGCTGATCGCTTCTCCAACAAAGGCATTCACCTCATCCAGGGTGCCATAAGCCTCCACCCGGATATCATCCTTATCCACCCTGCCTCCGATCACACCGGTTTTCCCCTCATCCCCGGTCCGGGTATATAGTTTCATATTTCATTCCTCCTCGGTTTGAGTCTCCCGTGATCACAACAGAAACGATCCTGCCGATTTCAGGACGGTTGGATCTCCTCTCCTGGTTGGAGCAAAACCTGAGGTGCATGGGTGATCGGGTGTTGGGTGAGAACGGGTTCCACCCCGTATACTTCCCGGATCCGATCGGGAGTCAATACGTCGGAGGGCGTTCCCTGTACAAAACAGACGCCCCCTTTTAACATCAGGAGCCGATCGCAATAAAGAGCCGCCAAGTTGAGATCATGGAGGACGATTAGGACCGCCACCCCCTCCTTCTGACTCCAGGACCGGATCCAGTCCAGCATCCCCAACTGATGGGCGATATCGAGGAAGGTGGTCGGTTCATCCAGGATCAACACGCGGGGGCGTTGTGCCATCGCCTTGGCAATCGCCACCCGTTGCCGTTCCCCTCCACTCAACTGATCCACCTGTCGATCGCCATCCGCCTCCAGGCCGGTTTCCTGCAATACCTTCTCCACCACTTGCTGATCCCCTTCTCCCTCCCAGGGCCAAAAACCCTGATGGGGATGACGTCCCATCTCCACCACTTCTTTGACCGTGAAAGGAACCGAAGGCAGCCCTTCCTGGGGAAGAACGGCCAATCGTTTGGCCTTCTCCCGCTGAGACCAAGCGGACAGGGGGCGCCCATCCAGCCAAACTTCCCCCTCATCGAAAGGCTCCTCCCCGGTCAACAACCGGATCAGTGTGGTCTTTCCGCTACCGTTCGGACCGAGCACTCCCAACATCTCCCCAGGGGACACCGCAAGATTTACCCCGCGCAAGACCTTCCGGTTTGGATAAGATTTATGCAAACCCTCTGCAATCAGCATCTCCATCTACCCCTTATCCCCAATCGCTCCCAGTCACTCATGGATATTCGTGTCTGCGCTTTAGCTGCCAAGCAAAAAACGGTGCACCGACGAGGGCGGTTACCACCCCGATGGGCAGCTCCCGAGGCTCCATCACAGTCCGGGCCACGGTATCTGCCCCGACGAGGAAGAGTCCTCCCGCCAATACGGCGGCGGGGATCAACACCCGATGATCCGGACCCACGATTCGGCGCATGATGTGAGGAATAATCAACCCCACAAATCCGATCGTGCCGGAGACAGAAACAGCGGCTGCCGTCATCAAGGTGGCCGAAAGCAACAGCACCAGCCGAGTCCGACGGACGGGGACACCCAGGTGAGCGGCAGACCGCTCTCCCAGGGAAAACAAGTTTAGGGGGCGCGCCATCAGCCAAATCAAAAGCAGCCCGGAAATCAAAAAAGGGAGCACGACATAGATATGGTGCCACTCCCGGGCAGCCACACTTCCCATGATCCAAAACTGGATCCGTTGCAACTCTTCTGCTGAAGAGATCCCGATTATAAAGGTTAGCATCGCACCGAAAAAGGCCTGGATCACCACGCCGGACAGGATCAGGGTTGATCGACTCATCCCTCTGCCCGCCAGTCCAATGACGAGGATGAGAGCCGCCGTGGCGAAGAGAAAGGCCCAGACCGGCACCGTCCATCCCCCCAACCAGGCCACGCCGGCACCAGTAAAGATGGCGATCGCCGCCCCCAGGGCAGCACCGGAGGAGACCCCAAGGATATAGGGGTCGGCGAGAGGGTTGCGCAACAATCCCTGAAACACCACCCCTGCTCCTGCCAAGGCCATCCCCACCAGGGCGGAGAGAATCACCCGGGGGAGACGAATTTGCCAGAGGATCGCCTCAGTCGCCGGATCCACGGTTTTCTCTCCCGTCCACTTATCCTCCACGGTTCGCCAGAGTTCTTCCCATCCCAGCTCCGCACTGCCCCAAGAGACCGCCGCACCCATCGCCATCAATAGCAGAAGGCTCAAAGCGAGTGACCAAACCAGGAACCGTGAGAACCAACCCCATCGCTTCATTTGACTGTTTCGGCATATATTTCAGGGTAGATCGCCTCGGAAATCTGGAGCAACCCTTGGGTGATTCTCGGTCCGGGGCGACTGACGATATTGCTATCCAGCTGTTCTACCCGGTCTTCCTTTATAGCCTGGATACTTTTCCAGCCGCCCCGGGCTGCGATTTTCTCCTCTTTATCTGAATGGGTGTAGAGGATCACATCGGGATTCCATTTGACCACATTCTCCGAGGAGGCTTGGAACCAGCCTTTCTCTCCCTTCGCCACGTTTTTCCCACCAGCCAGTGTGATCAGTTCATCCATGAAAGTGCCCTCTCCGGCAGTAAATAGATCGGAAGAGACTTCGATCCATACCTTGGCCTGTTTGTCCCTTGGTACCTTGGCAGCGATCTTTTTCGCTTGCTGTTCCTCTTTCTTCATCTTGGAGATCAGCTCATCCGACTTTTTCCCGGCACCTGTCGCTTTCCCCACATCCTGAATCTGTTGGAACACACCCTCCAGATTCTCAGGTTCATAGGCGATGACTGTCAATCCCAGCTTGCGGAGCTTGTCCACGGTCTCCTTCCCGTTCAGACCCTCTGAAGCCAGAACCAGATCCGGTTTCAAGGAGAGCACCTTCTCCGTGTCGATCTTCATATCACCCACTTTTTCCACCTTTTTGACCTCGGCGGGATAATCATCATTGGTCGTCACCCCCACCATCCGGTCCTCCAATCCCAAGGCGTATGCCGTCTCCGTCATGCTGGGAATCAAGGATATGATCCGTTTGGGTTCTTTTTTTACGGTCACCTGGGTGTCCGTGCCATCTGTCAAGGTGACTGGAAAACCGGCTTCCTGCTTTCCGGAATCCTCGTTGTCAGCAGGTGCATTTGGAGTGGGCGCACAGGCGACCATCGCAAACACGAGCAGCAGGGATAATCCAATTGCAGAAATTCGCGTCCATCTTTTCATCTCATCCGCTCCCATTCACCGTTTTTCCCGAGGCAAAAAGAAAAACCCCACTTGCCGTGAGGCACAGGGGTTCCTGACCGAATCAAAAAAAACGATCCCAGGATCCGGGCAGTTGCTCTCCTCAGCCTCGAAGGAGATCGCAAGTTTCCCAGATGAAAAGGCAGGTCTCCTGGCTTATGGATCCTCACTCCGCCGCACCTTCCCGTTCTGTAGAACAGTGGCATCCTGCGGCTTCGCTCCCCAAATACAGTGGCGGGACCGCACCGGAATCTCACCGGCCTTCCCTTTTCACTCCCCGTTCTCCGTGGTGACGGGGAGACCTTTTCATCCTATCGACTTGTGATCCCATTATATAATGAAACTGAGAACTGGTTCAATTATAGGGACTGCCAGCGGCCTGCAAAGAAAAAAACTGGTAACAAATTGGCAAAGGGAGGACAGATGCGGACATCCCTGCCGCACCGCCTCAGATGGACAGAAAAAGTTGATGAACCAAAGTTGAACAGCAGAAGGAAGTCGGCTACCCAAGCGACCTGGCCCGTGAAGAAGTCTGATGTATGAGGGGACCGGGTGGGTAGGACGGTTACGATCTCTTGCAAAGAACGCATAGCGAGACCCGGGAGCGGAAAGCGACCCTGGCGAGACTTGTGCCCTATGGGTGCAAAGGCTGTTCACCGTCCCCCCCTCCCGACCTTATTTCCTACCCAAAATATGTTTAATCCACACGCCTGGTTAAATGATGGGGTTTCACAATGATTCTAACTTCCACCCCGAAGGGACTACTCTACAACTGATGGAAGCCATCGAGGCGGCCCCGGCTCCTGCAAAAAATTTTCAGCTGAATTTTTTCAAGACGAAAAGGCCGACCAATATGGGTCGGCCTTTTCGTCTCAAGGGGGTTAAACTAATTCTTATCAATTAAAAAGAGGATTGCAATGGTTTTTCATCTTGCAAAGACATCATTTTCAACCTTCGAAATCGTTTCTTCAAAACTATAACCCATGTAAAAATATATGTCAATCAATGAAAAAAGGGGATTGGCTAGCCACTCTGCAAGATGCAAATCCTAATCCTTTAGGACGCTGCCACTTTCAATTATTATAACGAAGTTCCTATATCAGAGGTTTCAGCTCCCTCCAATCCGTCCTACTTCTCCAGATTTTCATCCCGTTTCTTTTCAGCATTCTCCAGAACCTTTTCCACCCGGTTCTCCAGGTACTGATATTGCTTGATTCGGTATTTTTTCATCATCTCAACCCTCTGATCGATTTTTTTAGTTAAAGCTGTGGAATTGGAGAGCTTCCCCTGTTGCTCCAATTCCTCGGCGGCGGCTTTCAGGTGGGCACTCTCCTGATCGTAACAAGGAATTTTTCATATCATCCCTTCCAATCCAAAGCTTAATTTCCATATGGTGTATAATCCGTTACCGACTCTATTGTAAATCAATCCAAATCGAGAGAATATAGCCGGAAGCAGGGCTGTTGATTAACCAGAAAATGGGCAGCGGAAGGGAGTCGTGTGCTGCCAAAGCGACCTTTGCGCCACAGGCACTACAATCTCGATGGGCTGAAGCCCTGGAATAAAGGTAGCCATCCTACCCAGCGGAGAATCTGGAGGGAGGGCGTTTAGGGGCAACCTCTTCCCTGTGTTGCTTCCGTAAAGCTTTGCCCCTGCCCGATGGTCAGATTTGGAGCGGCCAGTTTTCACTTCCTTGCCGGATGGCAACGGTCGCGTGGGTGAACACGATCTCCCCACCCAAAATATGGCTAATCAACACGCCTGAGCCGGAAGGTTTTATATTGCTCACCTGCAGAAGCCGCAAGGAAGCTTTGAAACCTATCTTTCGTGAAAGAATCCCATATGACATAATGAATTTAGAACCCATGTTCATAGATTTGGGCCCGGCCTTTTCACGGTTTTGAAAAAGGAGTGTGTTCATCTATGCAGTTGACCGGCTATGTCCAGCCGTTGATCCATCAGCATACAGATCCGATTACCTACTTCTGGCCTTTTTCCGATCAGAAGCTACCCATCAACGAATTGCTAGGGGAAGAACTGGAGATCCGCTTTTTGGGAGAAAAAGCTTGTATATACTGTGGACGAAAGATCAAAAAGACTTTTAACAGCGGTTCCTGCTATCCTTGCTTCCGGGACCGAGCAGAGAATGACTTATGTATTGTGAAGCCTCACCAGTGCCACTTTCACCTGGGCACCTGTCGGGATCCTGCCTTTGGCGAACGCCATTGCATGCAACCTCATATCGTCTATCTGGCGATCAGTGATGACGTCAAAGTGGGAATTACCCGGAAAACCAACATGCCGAAACGATGGATCGACCAAGGAGCCGTGACAGCGGTTCCCATCGCTGAGGTTCCCGACCGCAAAACCGCAGGCGAGCTCGAGATGGTCTTGGCGCAATTTATCAAGGACAAGACCAACTGGCGACGGATGCTCAAAAATGAGATCGCCGACCGAGATCTGCTGGAGGTACGTGCCGATATGGAGGAAAAAATCCCGGAAGAGTACCGAGGATACTATCAGGGGGATCGAGAACCGCTGACCTTTCATTACCCTTGTCTGGAATTCCCGGAAAAGGTCAAGCCCCTGAACCTGGACAAAGTGGATCAGATCCAGGGCAAACTCCTCGGAGCCAAGGCCCAATATCTCATACTGGATAGCGGAGTGATCAATATCCGCAAGTTCAGCGGATATAAAGTGGAAGTGGCGGTTTGAAAAACGAACAACAAAAAATCGAAGCCGCTGACGGAGTAGCCTTCGTCAGCGGCTTTGACATAGGTATTTTTCATCGCTTGTGGCGAAAACTCCAGTAGCGCCAGCGATCCGGACGCCCTTTCCTTCGTAACAGAATCAAGCCCCCTGCAAACAATACCACCAGCACCACATACAACCCCGGAAATAAAACAAGGGAAAAGAGGATAACCCCGATGGAAGCAAAAAGTACAGAGACGGAAAAATAACGGGTGAGAAAAAGAGTCAGCAAATAGATGCCCAACCCCACTGCTAGCAACAGCGGACTCAGGATCAGCAAGCCCCCTGCAGCGACGGCCACTCCCCCGCTGTGGACGGGCCGAAACAGGGGAAACAGATCCCCCAGCACAGCTGCCGCGGCTGCCAGTGCACCTCCCGACCACCCTGCCAGCAATAACCCGATCAGGGTAGCCAACGCCCCTTTCCCTATTTGCAATCCTGCGAAGATCATGCCATCCCGCAGACCTTTTCCCGGACGGAACCCACCAGGGGAAAGATGAGTCACCCCGGGCGCTCCCCGGCTTTGAAACAGAGCGAAGGCAGGGAGTGAACCGATCAGGTAGCCGATGACGGCAATCAAGATCCATATCATGTTCTCCCTCTCCCTTTCAGGCAGATCGCACAACCGGGAACCGGTGACAGGAGGTTTTCCCTAAAAAGGATGGAACATTACTGATCCCACCATTCCACTTTCTCCTCCATGGGAGCCCGAGGGCGTTCCTTGGGAAGAATGGAGGGGTAACCGATGTACAAAAACCCGAGCAAGGTTTCTCTTTCCCCTAGTTGAAAAAACTCCTTCATCCTTGGGTGGTAAGTCGGCTTACCTGTACGCCAGATCGCTCCCAACCCCAGAGCATGAGCAGTAAGTAGCCCATTCTGAACCCCGGCGGCCACGGCGCAGATCTCTTCGATTTCCTCTACCTTTGGATCCTCGGAAGGATGGACAGCTGTAGCGATAACTACAGGTGCCCTCAAGGGCTTCCGTTCCTCTCGTTGCAAACTTTCAGCTTGTGCTTCTCGCTCCTCTTCCGTCCACCCCTCCGCTTTGATCTCGCTCAGCACTTTTCCCAACCTCACCCGGGCATCTCCGGTCAATACAAAGAATTTCCAAGGTTGGGTCATATGATGGTTGGGAGCCCAACGAGCCGCTTCCAGCACTTTTTCGATCAGTTGTGGGTCCGGCATGGTTTCACTCACTTTACCAATACTCCTCCGGGACCGAATGGCATCCATCACATCCAAATAAACTCTCCCCTTTCATTGGCTTCCCGTTCTATTCTATCCGATTCCGCTCCATTTAGGAAAATCCGAAGCATCTCATCTCTGAATGGCCGGATATTTGCAAAATGTCAATAGGAGCAACGTCAACAGTCCGCAATAGCCGAAGAAGGGATAGATATACCCTACGAATACCGGGAACCCGATCAGGGAGCAGACATATCCTAGGATAAAGATCAGAGCCATCAGCGTATTGATCCGAACCGGAATCCAATTTTCCAGATTGGCGGCCAATCCATAGACATTCCCGATGAGTGTGGTAAATATTTCACCCCACATCACTGCTAAAAAAAAATATTTCATTCCATCCCCCAGGGTGGAGATCACCAGTGCGATGGGAATCTCCAGTTGAAAGATCTCGGGAATTTTGAGTGCCAAGGCAAAATTGCTGGCCAACAGCATCACTCCCAAGCCGACCCCCCCCAGGATTCCTCCAAGCCGGAGTGTCTTTTCATCCTGGATCTCCCCTCCCATGGGAATCAGCACCGACTGTGACATTGCCAGGTTAAATGCGGCGTAAGTAATGGCGGAGACGACCCAGTTCCGGGCTCCTTCCATGGGTTCCATCGCCAAAAATTGACCGAGACCCGGCCCTGACAGTCCCTGGATTCCCACCACCAGGGTGAAGGCAAACATGCAGGGAACCACCAACGCATTGACATTCAAAATTCCTTCCATCCCTTTGATGATCACCAAAAAGGCAATCAGGGAGGTGACAATCACTCCAAAGTGAAAGGAGAGTCCCAACTGCTCCTGGAACAGAGCCCCAGTCCCGGACATCATCGCGGTGGTCACCCCAAAGAGTATGACTCCCACGAATCCGTTCATCCAACGGCCTACACCGGGACCAAACAAGTAATTATTAAACTCCTCATAGGAACGGGCTTGTAGGCGAGCCCCAATCACCATCATCCGGATCCCCAACCAAGAAAACAGCACGGTCACCAGCAAGATGGCAAACAAGCTTTTAAAGCCGCTGACCGTAAAAAATTGCATGATTTCCTGTCCAGAAGCGAAGCCCGCTCCCACCACCGTGCCAATATAGGTGAAACCGACACGGGAAGCGGTAAACCACCGTTCATGCAACACCACAGACAACCCCTCCCCGACTGAACTCGTCCCCGTAGAAACAGTCTATTGGGACAACACCCGGTTTAGAACCTGTCCGTCGGCTGGCCCAAAAACAACGAACCCCCTACCGATATGGAGGGGGTTCGTTGTTCAGGTGCTCGGACGATCCGGTCCGTCCATCTTTCGGTTACCCAATCCAGGGCGCGATTTCCGGTCCTGGACTTCTTTGTTCTCTTTTTCCTTGCGTTTTTGTTCCGGGCTGAAATTTTCCCGCTTCTTCATGGGATGTACCTCTCCTTTGCCGCCAGGTTCCGGCTGAACCCAAAGCGTCGTGAATAAATGTTGGACGGGGCCGATCGGGATGGGGTTTCACATTCCGGAGTCAAAGTTTATACGAACCCCAGATCTGCCACACCCTAGTCTGCCCTGCTCCACCATTCCCATGCAGTGGGAGGTCACCTTTTTATCCGCCCCAAACCGGGGGACGCCAGGGACCCTGGTCTCCCTGATCCGGAAGGGGGATAGGCTCCCCTGGGCCGTCGTCAGGGGGAGTCTCCGGCGGCTCTCCCGGATCCTCTTCAGGAGGATCTCCTCCCTCATCCCCAGGGGTGTCATCCCCTCCCTCATCTCCCGGTTGCTCTGGAGGTGGGGGTTCCGAAACCAATTGGATCTGTGCCGTGTTGGATGGAGCTGCCTCTTTGTTTTCCACGGTGTCGACTGCGATCACCCGGTATTGATAGGTCTTTTTCCCGCTGTTTGAACCAGGGAGTCCTTCAGCCGGTTCAGGAATAACCATACTACCATCCGTATAAGCACCGGAAGAGGTCTCTCCGATCGCCTGCCAGTTGCCCCCTTCCTCGGAACGTTCCACCCGATATTTCAGACGGCCGGAATAATCGTTCCACTTCAACCGGACCACTTGTTGATCGGCATCGTAGGATGCAGACAGTTGGACCGGCTTCAATTGGAAGGGAGGACGGGGCTCCGGCACACCTGGATTGGAGAAACGGCTGATCTGGGTTCCCTGCAAAGCTTCCGCCATCACTCTTCGAAAAATCTTCGCCGGATAGCCTCCGCCAGAAAGTTCCACTTTGCCATCTCCTTGATTGAAAACCATAGCGGACATTACATACTCCCGGGTGTAACCTACAAACCAAGCCTCCCGGCTGTTCTGCGTCGTCCCTGTCTTTCCGGCCACATCTCGTCCATCTGGAAGACGGGCACTCGTCCCCGTCCCTTGTTGAACGTTGTAGTGCATCATCCGGGTCAGATAGTAGGCGGTTTTTGGAGTCAAGACCTGCTGATTCCTCTCCACTTCTTTCTCCGCTTTCCATTCCCGATTCTCCCGAGTAATCTTCCGGATAGCATGAGCGTCGGTCATGTGGCCGTTATTGGCAAAGGGAGAGTAAGCCTGGGCCATCTGGATCGTGTTCACCCCTTCGGTCAGGCCCCCGAGAGCCAGTCCAGCATCCGAGGATCGATCCTTGTGATTCAGTTGTAGTCCCATCCGGGTGGCATACTCCACCGCAGTCTCCCGTCCCACTTTATTTTCCAACAGCCAGGCCGTAGCCACGTTGAGAGATTTGGCCAGCACCTGTTTCAGTGGCAACTTGCCAAAATAACGTTGCTGAAAGTTTTTCGGTTGCCAGTTACCAATGCGAAAACCCGGTGGATCCGGAACCACGGAATATTCATCGTATCCCTTTTCTTGTACGGCAGGAGCATAGACCGTGATCGGTTTGATGGCTGACCCCGGTTGCTTCAATTCTTCCTTGGAGCGAAGAACATATCCCTGCCCCTTATATTCACGCCCACCGGCAATGGCGGCGATCCCCCCGGTTTGAGGGTGGATCATCGTCGCTCCGCCGTCCAGCTCCTCTTTTTTCTGAAAGAGAGCATCATCATCGAAAGCTTTCTCCATCGCCAACTGAGCCTGGGGCGCCAGATGGGTCTGTATTTTGTATCCTCCGGTGGCTAGTTCCGTCTCGGAGATGCCATACCGTTCCTTCGCCTCTTCCATCACCAGATGTTTAAAAGCTACATACTTATCTGTCTTCAAGTATTTCTTCAGGTGTTTTCGATCCACACCCAGCTCGGTCTGGTGGAGACGATCCCGTTCCTCCTGAGAAATCACTCCTTCCCTCGCCATCAAATCGAGAACCAGGTTTCGCCGCTCCAGCGCTTTCTCCTCGTTCCGATAGGGATTGTATGTGGACGGAGCCTTGGGAAGGGCCGCCAACAAAGCAGCCTCCTGGGGCTCCAGCTTCTCCCGGGTCAAATCTTTTCCAAAGTAGATTTTGGATGCCATCTGGATACCCTGCACATCATTACCGAAGTAGATAAAGTTGAGATAAGCTTCCAGGATATCTTTCTTGTGATATTTTCGTTCCAGATTCCATGCGACGGCTACTTCTTTCAATTTACGAGCATAGGTTTTCGTATTGCTTTCCAGAATGACATTGCGGGCCACCTGCATTGTGATCGTGCCCCCACCCTCTGCCTTTCTACCTTGCAGCACATTATGAACCATCGCCCGCATCAAACCTTTGAAGTCAACGCCATGATGATTATAAAACCGGCGGTCTTCCACGGCGACAAAAGCACCTTCAATCAGTTTTCGCGATGGGACATCCTCCATATGAACATATTCCTTGTTGGTGGATCCCAGTTTGGTCGCCGGACGATTGTTCACATCGTAGATGGTAGAAGCCACGTCGACATGCTTCAATCGGTCGAGAGGCATCGATTTGGCCGACACCATGATCACGGAACAGGCTCCCGCTACCAACAAAGCTGTCGTGATCAACACAAGCAGGATCCATTTCCGGTTTAACAGCCGTCTGGACCCTTTTTTTCGCTTCCTGACCTCGGCCCGTTTTTCCTTCATGCTTCCCAACCTCCCATGTCCTTGGGCTTCTCCATCTCGATCCGTCTACTGACTATACCTGTGTCTATAGTACTCCAATTCTTCCTTTATATCCAATAGATTTCCTTTTCCAATCACTTCATACAAATGCACAAAAAAAGACCGGTCCCTTCGGACCGATCTTGCTTAGACCGTTATCTTCACCACGGCCATTCGTTATTCCCTTCATCTTCATTTTCACCCTGATCACGGCCGGGGGGACGATCCCCTTCCGGAGGAGGAGGGAACACGTCACCGCCGTTGGGATTCTGATCCTGTCCCTGATCCTGGGGTGGTTCCTCAGTCTCCTCCTCTTCTTCGCCATCCTCTTCAGGTGGCTCTTCCTCCTTTGAAGTGATGCGGATCGTCATCACATTGGAGGGTTCGGACTTCTGGTTCTCGGAATCCTCTGCCTTGGTATCGATGGCGATCACTCGGTAATGGTAAGACTTCTCTCCACCATCAGGTACTTCAATATCGCTGTCAGTATAGGAGCCATCCGAAGTCTCACCGATGGCATTCCAGTTGGAACCGTCTTCCGAACGCTCCACCTGGTATTTCAACCGGCTGGAGGCATCGGACCACTGCAGATTCACCTGGGAACTGCCGTCAAATCCACCCCTGAGGTCCGTGATCGGCTTCAGTTCAAAGGGCGGCTCGGGTTCCGGCACGCCTGATGGTTTCTGGAACATCTGGGGCGACTGCCCTTCCAGAGCTTTGCTCATCACATCTTGGAAGATGGGGGCTGCGTAACCACCACCGGAGAGCTCCACATCGTTCTCATTGTTTTTGTCGTATTGGTTGAACACCGTGACCGCGCCCACATACTTCGATGTATAACCCACAAACCAAGCCTCTTTGCTGCTCTGAGTGGTCCCCGTTTTCCCAGCCACTTGATGACCTGGGATCTGGGCGTTGGTCCCGGTTCCTTCCTCGACGTTATTCAGAAGCATCCGGGTCATGTACCAGGACGTTTTGGGATCAAACACCTCATGCTTTTTAATCGGTTTCGCTGGCTCGAGGACCCGGTTGTTCTCCTGGGGAGCCACGATCTTGACCACAGCATGTGCGTCCTTGGTTGCCCCCGTCATATTGGCGAAGGTGGCATAGGACTGGGCGATCTTGACTGTGGTGGTCCCTTCGGTCATCCCACCCAGGGCCAAGGCGGCATAACTGCCTTTATCCTTGTCATCCAGCTCGATCCCCGCTTTTTTCGCATATTCTGCTGCTGCCGGCAGCTTCACCGTATCCTGTAAGATTCGGATGGTGGAGAGGTTCAAGGAGTTGTTCACCATTTCTTGCATCGGGATATCTCCATAAACCTTACGACTCATGTTCTTCGGTTCCCAGTCACCGATTTTGATCGGCTCGTCCTTCACCATCGTGAATTCATTGAAATTATGATCCTTGATCGCCGGACCGTAAACGGTGATCGGCTTGATCGATGACCCCGGCTGCCGGTTGGTGATCGACCAATTGTAGAATCCCGGCTTGTAGTCACGGCCACCGCCCACAGCCACGATCTCCCCGGTTTTCGCATCGAGGAACGTCATAGCGGCGTTCAGTTCCTCCGGCTTCAATTTCTGGCCGCTATCCTTGTCGATAAAATATTCATCCTTCTCCAAGGCTTCTTCTGCCGCCTTTTGCATCTTGGGGTCCAGGGAGGTGTAGATCTTGTACCCTCCGTTAACCAGATCCTTTGAATCGATCCCCGGATAACGCTCCTCGATTTCATTGAGGATCAGACTTTTATAAGCGTAGTATTTGCTTCGTTTGAGGTGCTTTTTGGCTGCGTCCTTTTTGACACCCAGGCCCATCTTTTTATACTTTTCCGCTTCCTCCTGGGTGATCAACGCACCGAAGGGAGCTTCCGTCTCCTCTGCCATCTTGTTCAGCACCACATTGCGACGGAACTTGGCTTTCTCCGGGAAGTTGAAGGGATCGTAACCGTAAGGTGCCTTGGGTAACCCCGCCAACATGGCGATCTCATGGGGTTCCAGCTTCTCTTTGGTAATATCTTTGTCAAAGTAGATCTTGGCCGCCATCTTGATCCCCTGCACGTTATTCCCGAAATCGATATAGTTGAGATAGGTCTCCAGAATCTTAGATTTCTTTACTTCTTTCTCCAGACTCAAGGCGGCCATCATCTCATCCAATTTTCTGGAATAAGTCTTCTTCCGGTCTTTGATCACCGCGTTCCGGGCCACCTGCATGGTGATCGTCCCGCCACCTTCAGCTTTGCCCAAAGCGACGATGTTCTTGACCACCGCCCGTCCCATACTCCAATAGTCTACTCCGTGGTGATTGTAAAAACGCTCATCCTCCACTGCGACAAAAGCCTGGTATAATTCCGGAGACTTCACATCTTTCAGTTTTACATACTCCCGGTTCGTGGAGCCGAGTTGCATCACTTTTTTTCCGTCACGATCATAAACGGTAGACGAGCTTTCCATACTCTTTTTAACTTCATCCATGTTGTAGGTCTTGGCACTCATCAAAACTGCAGAACAACCTCCGACCACCAACAGGAGCGTGGTCATCAAGACCAGCAAAATCCATTTTTTGTTGAAGAAACGGAAACGTTTCCCGTTGCCGCCTCCTTGACCGCCCCGGGAGGAACGGCCCGCAAGGGAACGACGTTTCGTTTTGCGGCCGGTGCTACGTGACCGCGACGGTACGCCCCCCGACATCGTCTGATATTTATCCATCACTTCAAACCCCCTGCATCCCATCATTTCCCGGTTTTGTCTGTAATTTCAATTAGATTACGAGAGCTGAGAATAACGGCGAAATCTTTAATCTTCAAAATCCAATAGTTTCTGGAAAGGTCTCACCCTAGGCAAACGTATCAACCTCTTTCTCCGCTTCTTTCCGTTATGGTATAGTGGGAACGAGGTGATTCCATGAACACCCAAGCAGCGGTGTTTGCCTGCCGGTTTACTGGGTTCATCGGCATCCTCGCATCCCTCCTCTTCTGGAAAATGTACGGTCTCACCGGTCTGTCCCTGGGACTGGCCGGTTCGCTTCTCTGGTTTGGCCTCGGCCTGTACTTTCAAAAGACAGGTGGGAAAGGATAATGCCTGTATGAAATAAATACCCTCTCATTATAACGTAACCGGGATAAAGTTTGTTGCAGAATCTCCGTTTTGTTACAAAACCACTGTTTGTATGTACAGTGGTTTTTGTGTTATGCAACTTCTCACGAAAGAACGCGGCCATTTCCCCATCACCTGTCTGGATAGTCCAAATTCCCAGTTATCAAAAAGCCAAAAAAGAATTTTAAGTCGCTGCCGCCATCCCCATCGAGTTG
The DNA here is from genome assembly GCF_050433445.1 of Kroppenstedtia sanguinis. Lineage (NCBI taxonomy): Bacteria > Bacillati > Bacillota > Bacilli > Caryophanales > Thermoactinomycetaceae > Kroppenstedtia > Kroppenstedtia sanguinis. The sequence continues at coordinate 142,626 of NZ_JBNPXF010000002.1, forward strand.
ATTCAAAATTTGGTTCGGAAGCGTGTCAGGTCATTCAGTATGGATGTGAAAAACCCGCCAAAAAGGCGGGCCAGACTCCATTTTTGATAGAGAGTCACGGAAGGTGGAAGGAACGGATTACGGTGCGCTGAAAGTTTTCTCCTTTCTCATTGACTCCCTGAACATCCACCGTCAAATTATAAACGCCAGATTTCGCCAACTTCGGAAGATGACCGGTGAAAGAAGATCTCTTTTCCCCTGTCTCATCCAGTTTTCCGTGAAAACCCTCAGCTTTCATTTGGTGAATGCTACCCGCCTTCGACGGAATCAGGTGAACCTTCACATCCTCCGGTTTCGCTTTCCACCCTGGGGGCAGTTGCACCCGAACCGGAACATCCTGTCCGGATTTTCTCGAAGCTGGGACATCCACTTCAACCCCGGCACTGTCCATCCAAGTTGCAGTCAACAGATATGCATCCTCTTTTTCGGAAACGAGACGAACCTTCCATTGTCCTACCTCTGGATCCGAGATTCGGTAACCTTGGACAACCGCCCTGCGAAAGATTCCCTCATCTGCTTCGGTGCGGTAGTATGGAGCACTCTGGGGGTCGTATACCTTACCGGAGGGAGAGATCAAGCGGACTTCAGCCGATGGATCTCCGGTCATCAGATTGAAAATCGCCTCTCCCACCCCTGATTCCACAGCTATCTCTTCTTCCACTGGAGTGCCTGCAGTGAGGGCGTCTCCACGAACTACCTGCTCCGAACCCTTGGAATTCTTCGCATCAGCGGCAGAGGCCGCCACTTCCTTCAGCGCTTCCGAATCCAAAGTGGAGGGGGCAACGGATCGCAACGTAGGTTCGATCTGAGGGAAAGCGGTACTCCCCATCCGAATATTATCATGATCAAAAGATTCTGTAAAAATATGCTGTCCATAGGGGAGGGAGGTACTCCAGACATTGACCATTCCATCGTTATCTCCATGGGGTGCCAAGTAGGCTCCACCCGCCCACAGAGCGGAGAGGAAAGGTCCCCAACTAGTGCCGGCAGAGGTATGGTAACTGTTTTTGCCGACGTGGGTGTGAGAATCCGTCACAGAGCGAAATTCATCCATATAGCCCGTCTGTAAGGATTCAGTCCCCGCATCTCGCACTCCCAACAGTTCCGCCAACCAGCCGGCCCACCAACTGTAAGCAAGATCTGCCAAATGGGAGCCCCCGTGGGGAGAACCGAGGGTGATCACTCGACCGACATGGGGATGCGCTCCGGAATGGATCAAGGCGGCCTGGGTGTCGATCCCTCCCTTGCTATGGGCAACGATATTCACCTTTTCGCCGAAATGTTGCCGAATCTCACCCAATTGTTGAGCCAGCAGGGCTCCATTGTCCCACATGTCTGCCGCATCCCCGCCGGCGGAATCGTATAACTCCACAAAGGCTGTGCGATAACCGTGATGATAGGCGTAATCATACATATCGTTGGCACCGTGGTACGCCGTATCCTCCCACCAGGAACTGGCCTGTCCGTGCAACCCCTGGACAAAGACGATGGGAGGTTTGCTCTCGTCCAAATTGGGAGGCGTCTCTCCCACAAACCAAGTCCCCGGTTCACTACCGGCGCCCCCACCTCCTTTGCCGCCGTCTTTCTCGACTTTGGCCGGAGGTGGTACCACGCCAGCGGGCTGCGGCTCCGGTGCTTCAGCTGTGGAGACCGCTCCCAGCTCACCGCCCGCTGGGATCAACAACAGAACGGCTATCGACAGTACTCCTGCCTTCCACATACTCCCCTTCAAAGTAAACACCTCATTTCAAATGGATTCAGGCGTGTGAATGATCTCCATTTCAACCACTCCAAGGAGACCATTCGCTTTGCAGGGGAGTATTTCCTGTCTATTTTTTAATGATTTACAATATTCTATATGGTGGCAAAGATTCCATCAGCAGGTGAATATCCTTCGGCAATGGAGATTCCCAGACCCGCTTTTCCCCATCCCGAGGATGAATCAATGAGAGGCGCACCGCGTGTAACGCCTGTCGGTTGATGCCCGTGGCCTGTCCACCGTAGAGGGTGTCACCGATCAGCGGATGTCCCAGATGGGCCATGTGAACGCGGATCTGATGGGTTCGCCCTGTCTCCAGATGCAACTGAACCAAGGTGACCTGGGACCATCGTTGCACCACCTGATAATGGGTACAGGCGGCGGCTCCCTCTGAGGAGACCCTACGTAGATGAGGATTTTCCCATGAACGAGCAATCGGTTCCTCCACCCTTCCCTCTTCCTTTTCAAGCCGGCCGTGAACCACAGCCAGGTACTCCCGTTGATAGCGTTTCCGTTGCATCTGACCGGATAGAACCGCATGGGCATGGGGATGTTTGGCAAATACGATCAGACCGGAGGTATCCTTGTCTAACCGGGTGACCGGACGCACGAGATGAAATTCTCCCCGTTCTCGCCAATAGGCGGCCAATCCGTTAGCCAAGGTCCCCCCTGCATAGTTCCGGGTGGGATGAACCACGATCCCCGGCTGTTTATCCAGGATGATCAGATCCTCATCCTCATGCACCACTTGGATCGGGAGAGGTTGCGGTTTCACTCCGTCACCTGTATCCCCTGGGAGAAATACAGCGATCTGATCCCCTGCGCGTACCCGGGAGGTAAGATAGACTGCCTTCCCATTCACTTCCACCGCTTCTGCCATCTTCAGACGACGGAACATGCGGCGGGAAAAACGATATCGATTGCGAAGCAATTGCCTCACCATCTTGCCCTCTTCTTCTTCCTGGACCTGATGGAGATAATCCGGTTTTCGGTCCATAGACTCCCTCCGTTCACACCTGAATCGAAATTAAGTATATCATTCTCCGGACCGGCTCCTCCCTTCCAGGGTAGCGTGTTCGCTACCCAGGGTTATGAATCCATATATTTATCTTTTAATTGATCCGAGCCTACCCCACCGAGGATCATCAAGGCTAAGGGTAGAAAATTGGATAGTACTTTGGGGATCCCTTCCGGAATCACAATACTTGTACTCACAAAATGGTGTAACCCCAAGATGATGAGTTTGATCCCCAATAAAAATACCCCTAGTAAAAATATACCGTCAAAAAACGCTTTCCATTTAGGATAAGCCAGCTGCTTACTATCTTGAATCACTTTTTCCTCCAATTTCTTGTCAGCCCTCAACAATTCGTCGATCGTAATCCCGAATAGATCACTCAAATGAATGATCACTTCGATACTGGGATAATTCAACCCCGTCTCCCATTTTGAAACGGACTGACGACTGACATGAATTTTTTCAGCGAGATCCGTTTGGGACCAACCTCTTTTTTCTCGTTCCTTTTTTAATCGCTCACTGAAATTCATGATTCCCCCCCTTCCTGATTTGCCATCATGATTCCACCGATTAGATCAGGCGTGTTGATTCGCCCTATTTTTGGCAGGAAATAAGGTCGGGATGATGGGACGATGAAGAGCCTTTGCGCTTTTTGCAAGAGATCGGAGCCGTCACCCCATCCCCGTCCCCTCAAGCCATATTTTACGATGGAGGCAATGGGAAGAGCGAAAGGGTCGTTTTGTTCCCATCATCCACTTTAGGGTTCATCAACAGCCCTGCGGTTAGATGTGTCTGATCCATCCATAGCTGGAGGTCGGGCCCTCACTACTTGCATGATCAGATATGCAATAGCTTAAGTAAAGATCGTTCTGAGCGCACCCCGACGCAACTTCAGGTTGTCACTCTGTGTAACCTACTCCATCCGGCCTGCGATCCCATCCTCCCCAGAGAAAAACCCTGTGCCCTTGTTATCGGGTCACAGGGCGTCAAGGGATAAACATTGGCCCCAGCCATGCTCAATACATTACACCTGTCCGTTGATGGGTTTTGGATAAAACTGAGGGATCGGGATCGAAATACTTGGAAGTATATCTTTTTACAAACCGATCCTGGGCATCGATATACCCTGCCCCCCAGGTAGGGTCCATCGTGATCCATTTTCCATCCACCTTCACTTCCACCCAGGCATGACGATTTCCGTCAGCCTCACCCTCCACAAAGCGAGCTTCCATATCGATGGAGCGGAGCAGAGCGATGGCGAGAAAACTATAGTCCTGACAGACTCCCTTCTTCTGCTGGAGCGCTTTGATTGCCGAGTCATCATATTTAAAAGCATCTGTCCGGAATTTCCACACGTCGTAGCGGATATTCTGGGCCACATATTGATAGATCGCCATGGCCTTTTCCCGCTCGGTCTGTTTCCCTTGGGTCAAATTCTGGGCCAGTTGCTGAATAGAGGGATCATCTGATTGGATCCCTCGGGAGGGAAGCCGATTGCGCAAGTCCTGATCCGCAGTGTTGTTCACTGTAAAGCGCGCCACCCCGAAAAAGCGGAAATAGTCCCGTTGTTGGTCCGTGATTTCAGGAACATTGACAGTCACTTCGTAGGCCCCTTTGCCAAAGCGGAGCCAGAAGGATCCATCAAACCGGTAATTTTTCACGGGGATGAAATAAGTGGCTTCCTCTCCGTCCTTCTTCGTCTGGACAATCAGATGTTTGGTTTTTGCCGCGTGGGGAGCTTTCGGGTCGATGGAGCCCTTGATTCGGTATTTCATTTCCCCCTTGCCACCTCCGGCGAGAGGCTGCTCCAGTTTGACCCCCCGACTGTCGTAATGCTTAAAATACTCGATCGGAGTGGTTTCCTCCACAGAGCGGTTGTCGACTCGCAGGGTGGCCCCTTCATTGTAGTAGTCTGCCCGTTCCGAATCAGGAATCATCACCGTGAGTTGATGAATTCCCTTCCCGTAAAAAAGCGGGACCCGGGTGTCGAAGGAACCTTCCTGCAATCGTAACAAGTGCTTCCACTCCCGACCGTCCTTTTCCACCCGTACCATCACCTGCTGGGCTTCTCCCTTCTGGATGGAACCTTTCAGCCGGATTTCCCCATCGGCTTGCACATAGCCGTCACCCGGATCTTCCAATTTCAAACCGGCTAGCATACCGGCCCGAGTCATGGCTACTTCCCGATCGATCTTAGGGTTGACATTGATCACTTGAAAGCGGGCCAAATCGTAAAACCGGTCTTCCCGTTCTGCACTGGGGAGCCGGACCGTCACCTGGTACTCCCCTTTACCGGCAAACAGGGAAACCTGGCGGCTGAACTTTCCTTCCTTGTTGATATGAGTGTAAAAGGAAAGGTCCTTTTCATCCGTCTCCCGCTTCCCCTTCACCTTTTCCACTTCAATCCAGACAAAGTCAGATTGAAAATCTTCGTATTCTTCCACAGTACCGTCTACCCGGAAATGGGAATTGACAGCAAAACGTTGATATTGAGGCGAGGAAAGAGTCGCACTCACCTCATCAGCGTACGGTTTCAGTTTCAATGGGGTCAAAGACAGTTGCTCATTCTTTTCCGCCGCAACACGGTCCCAACGATTCAAATTGGGTTCCGCCTCCGTCTGAAAAGCGGACATGGGATTGCAACCGGCGGTTACGATCACTGCCATGATAGCCAGCAGGACCCCCCCGGTCAGAAGGATCTTTTTCATCGATTTCCCTCCATATTGAAACCCCGACACACGGAACCGGGGAATATGGGTGGGGCCGCCAGCCCCTAAAAAACCTCTCATCATTATATCAACGATCTGCCTGAAATCACCAATGAATTTGGCAAAAAAAAAGGCACCTGACCACAGGTACCTTCCATATAGAAAGACCAAGACCTAAAAAACAGAAGAACATCGCAATACCCAGACCTAAATGGATCGGCTGAGTTCACCGATCGCCGGGCCCGATTATATCATACTATAATTTTGCGAACCTATGTTTTTAAAAATTCGACCCGATTCGACATTATTATCCCCTGATTTCGGGGGTTATAAGCGATTTCCTTTTAAGTTTTTAAAACTTTCCGCTGTTCCCCCTTCCCCTTCCCCTTCCCTGTCCACAGTTGACAGCGTATTGGATAGAAGTAAGATTGTAATAATGGCCAGTTTCTGTTTTTCATAAAGTATCTTGCATTGATTGAAAGGAGGGAACAAGCCATCGGTCTAGGAAACAATATCCGATACAGAAGAAAGGAACTGGGGCTGACCCAGTCTGAACTTGCCGAGGGGATTATTTCCGTACCTTACCTGAGTCTGATCGAAAATGAAAAGGCACATCCCAAACCGGATATCCTTTCCCCCCTCGCCAAGCGTCTCCATTCCTCTGTAAAAGATCTTCTCGGTGTCATCGATGCAAAGGATCTTCGCCGGGCGGATTTTTTGATTGATAAAATCCGCACCTCCCTAATGTATGAACGATACGGTGAAGCCAAAGCTTCCCTCGAGGAATTGAAAAAACTCTCCGGGAAGACCCCTGATCAACGGGTTCATATGAAAACCGATTTGATAGAAATCAATTTTTTAATTCATTTTTCCAAAAAAGAGAAATACCAAACCAAATTGGCCGCTTTCGAACAGAGGTGGGGAGACCCCAAGGAAGATATCAACCTGCGAGTCTGGTATCTGCGCATAAAAGGAAACATTCATTTTTTGCATGACATGTACGATCAAGCCCTTCTTTGCTACAATCAGGCGGAAAAACTGCTCCCCCAAGTGACGGATGACACTGAAAAAGCCTATATCTACGGGAATCTGGGTAAAACCCACCTGACCCTTTCCGATCCCGCCCTCGGCATTCTATACACGGAGAAAGCGATCAATATCATGCTGAAGCAAGATCGTTGGCTGGAAGTGTGCTCCATGTTCAACACCCTGGGTGCTTGTTACACCAACAAGGGAAATTTCCAAGGAGCGATCGAGTGCTTTGAGCGGGTTCTCCGGATCGCCGACCAATTTAAGTTCTCCAACATACTGATTTCCCGCACCTACCATGAACTGGGGGTCTGTTATCTGCGGTTGGAGGATTGCAAACAGGCGATCTACTACCTGAACCGATCACTGGAAGTGGTTAGTCCCAGTTATCTGCCGGCTTGGGAAGAGGGATTCGTCCACCAGATTTTGTGTCAAACCTACTTGAAAACCGGGGACTTGGATCAGGCGCAAGTTCATATTGAAAAGGCGATCCCTCTGCTGGAATCCCGGGAACGCCTCAAGTCCGAATGTCTGATTTTTCTGGGGCAAATCTACTATCATCGTGGAAATTACCAGCAATTCATCCGCTACTACCAGGAAGCGATCCAATCTTTTCTCCGTTTGGGTACCCCGGAAAACACGGCCCGGGCCACCCACACCCTCGGCAAACATTACATTCAATCAGGAAAAAACGACGAGGGGGTTCGCTACCTTCTGCAAGCGGTGGACCATTATCACCAACTTCTCCCCTGCACCAACTTCGAAGTGGATCTGTCTGAAAAAAAATGACCCGACCCGAAGGCAAAGACCCAGCAAGTCAGGCCACCCGAATCCCCGGTGGCCCGACTTGGTATACAGGAATAATTCCTGCCACCTCGCCTCAGCCGGAATGAAATCTGGCGGGGATTATCAACCACAGATCCTGGTTACTGTGCCTGTAGTACACAACGGTGCCTGGGCACTTTCTCTTCCCCTGATTCACTCCTCCAACATCCGCAAAAAGGTCTGTTCATCCACGATTTCCACCCCAAGATCACGGGCTTTTTTTAGTTTGGAACCCGCCTTTTCTCCAGCGATGACATAGTCGGTGCTTTTACTGACACTGCCGGTCACCTTACCCCCCTGCGCTTCGATGCGGTCGGCAGCTTCCTTGCGAGACATGGATTCCAATGTCCCAGTGAGAACCACGGTTTTGCCAGCGAAGGGGCTGTCTGAATCCGCCTGCTGTACCGGTACGGGCCCCTTATACAACATATTGACCCCTGCTGCTTCCAGGCGGCGGATCGTCTCCTTCACTTCCGGTTTAGCAAAATAGGTCTCGATGCTTTCCGCCATTTTGGGCCCGATCTCGTCGACAGCCTCCAACGCCTCCCGGTCCGCCGCCATGATCGCTTCCATCCCACCGAAATGCTGCGCTAAAATCTGGGCCCCCTTGGCACCGACAAAGCGAATCCCCAGACCGAAAAGCAGTTTTTCAACTGAATTTTGCTTGCTTCCTTCGATGGCCGCCAAGAGATTTGCCACCGATTTTTTCCCCATCCGCTCCAGGGGGAACAAGTCCTCCGCCTTCAGATCATAAAGATCCGCGGGTCCTCGAAGGAGGTTGGCGTTGAAAAGCTGAGTGACCACCTTTTCCCCGAGTCCTTCGATATTCATCGCTCCTCGGGAGACAAAGTGAATAATCTCTTCCCGGGTCTGGGCGGGGCATTGGGGGTTGATGCAACGTAAGGCCACCTCCCCCTCCAACCGGACAAGTTCACTGCCGCATTCGGGACATTCTGTCGGCATCCGGTAGGGTTGCTCCTCTCCGGTGCGACGCTCTGGAACGACACCGACCACCTCTGGAATAATATCCCCCGCCTTTTTCACAATCACATGATCCCCCAGCAGGATCTCTTTTTCCCGGATGAAATCTTCATTGTGAAGGGTAGCCCGCTGGACGGTGGTACCCGCCAAGATCACCGGATCCAACCTGGCAGTAGGGGTGATGGCCCCAGTCCGACCCACATTAATCTCAATGCCCCGCAGGACAGTGACACCTTCCTCCGCGGGGAACTTGTAGGCAATCGCCCAGCGCGGGCTTTTAGCGGTGGTACCCAGCCGTTCTCTCAGCTCCAAGTCATCCACCTTGATCACAATGCCATCAATGTCATAACCCAACTCTTCCCGGTGTTCCCGCCAATGATCAATAAACTGCATCACATCATCGATTCCCTTGACAGTCACCCGCTCCGGGTTCACCTTCAGCCCCCACTGGGACAAGCGATCCAAGGATTCGGTATGAGTCTTTGGCCTCTCTGAACCCTGGAGTCCCTCCATTTCGTAGAGGAAGATATCGAGAGCCCGCTCTGCAGCCAGTCTGGGATCCAACTGTCGCAGGGCTCCCGCTGCCGCATTGCGCGGATTGGCAAACAGGGTCTCGCCGCGACTCTCCTTCTGCTTATTGATCCGTTCAAACTCCTTTCGGGGAAGAAAAGCTTCTCCACGCACTTCTAGAGTAACTTGATTCCCCAGCCGCAGGGGTAAGGAGCGGATCGTCTTCAGATTCTGAGTGATGTTCTCCCCGGTGTTGCCGTCCCCCCGGGTGGCGCCGCGAACCATCACGCCCTCTTCATAACGGATGGAGACCGCCAACCCGTCAATCTTCAACTCACAAACATAGTTCACCTCGTCCACTTCGCCCAACCGGCGAATCCGTCGGTCAAACTCCTGCAACTCCGCAAAGTTAAAAGCATTAGCCAGGCTCAGCATCGGCTGAGTATGCCGTACCTTTTCAAAATAGGGAAGCGGTTCCCCGCCGACACGCTGACTGGGGGAGTCCGGGGTGATGAGCTCCGGGTGTGCCTTTTCCAGATCGAGTAGCTCCCGCATCGTGGCATCATATTCCTGATCACTGATCACCGGCTCGTTCAACACATGGTAACGATGGTCATGCTCATGGATTTCCCGGCGCAGGACCTCGATCCGCCGTTCTACTTCTTTCTTCTCCACGCCATCCTTCCTCCCTCTCTCACACCTTTAGGGTGTTTCTGATCCATCCATGGCTGTGACCCGTCGGGATGGAGTGATCCGTCACCTTTCGTTATTCCGACAGCCAAAGGGATTCTACGGAAGACCCACCCTCCCGCTGGAACTCCCACATCACACTCCTTCCGAAACTAGAATTCCCATACATACCTTAAATCTTGGTGACAGGGGCAAACTGGGCTAACAACCTTTTCACACCTGTGGGGGCGGGAAAAGCGATATTCAACTCCAGATCCTGCCCTTCCCCTTGCACCTTGACGACGGTACCGACTCCCCATTTCTTATGATTCACCTTGTCCCCTACACCCCAATCCGTCTCCGTATCAGGGTTGGGGCGAACCGGCCCCTGGCGCAACACCGGCTTTTGCAAAACCGCCGCCGGTTTTCCGACGGGCTCCACCAGTTCCTGTGGAATCTCCCGCAGGAAAATGGAGGGAGGATTGGCGCTGGTCTGGCCGAAGAGCATCCGCATCTTCGCTCGGGTGAGGTACAATTTCTCTTCCGCCCGTGTGATTCCCACATAAGCCAGCCTCCGCTCCTCCTCCAGTTCCTCAGGGTCGTCCAAGGTACGGCTGTGGGGGAAGATCCCCTCTTCCATCCCCACCAAGAACACCTGGGGAAATTCTAGCCCTTTGGCGGAGTGCAGAGTCATCAGGGTGACAGTATCCTCTGGAGTCTCCCCTTCATCTTCCAGTGTATCCACATCGGAGATCAAGGCCAAATCCGTCAAAAAGGCTACCAAAGATTTATCTTCGTTTTTCTCTTCAAACTCCCGGGTCACAGATAGAAACTCATCGATGTTTTCTAGGCGGGTGGCCGCTTCCACCGTCTCTTCCTTTTTCAGTTCTTCCCGATAGCCCGTCCGTTCCAGCACTTCTTCTGTCAACTCTCCCGCCGACAGATATTCCAACATCGCATTCAGCTCTTTGATCAAGCTGGTGAATCTCTCTAAAGGCCGGAGAAAGCGGTTGGAGAGGCCGATCCTCTCTACCTCCAGGAGCGCTCGCATCATGGAGATCCCCTCTTGGTCGGCAAAAGCTGCAATTTTGTCCACCGTAGCCTGTCCAATCCCTCGCTTGGGCACATTGATCACCCGACGCAAGCTGAGATCATCGTCGGGATTGACCAGAAGCCGCAAATAAGCCAGCAGATCTTTGATCTCCTTCCGCTCGTAAAACTTCAGCCCGCCTACCATCCGGTAGGGGATGTTAGACTTCATGAACACTTCTTCCAGCACCCGGGATTGGGCATTGGTCCGGTACAAAACCGCGAAACTCTTGTAATCCTTTCCCTCCTTCCGCTCTTTTACAACCGTGTCTGCCACAAAATAGGCTTCCTCATGTTCATTCTCCGCTTCATAGAGTTGCACCGGCTCCCCGGATAAATTCTCTGTCCACAGATCCTTCGGTTTGCGCTCCATATTGCGAGCGATCACCCCGTTGGCTGCCTTCAAGATCGTTTGTGTGGAGCGATAGTTTTGTTCCAGTTTGATCACTTGGGCCTCAGGATAATCCCGTTCGAAGTGAAGAATATTGGTGATGTCTGCTCCACGAAAACGGTAGATAGATTGATCGGAATCCCCCACCACACACAGGTTGCGATGATGTTCCGCCAACAGGCGAACCAGCACATACTGTACATGGTTGGTATCCTGGTATTCATCCACGTGGATATATTGAAACTTCCTCTGATAATAGTCCCGCACTTCCGGCACCTGTTGGAACAGGCGAACGGTCTCCGTCAGCAGGTCGTCAAAATCCAGGGATTGATTGGTGCGAAGCTTGTCCTGGTAGGATTCAAAGACCTCCGCCGCCAGTTCCTCCATGTAACTTTGGGCCCGATCCTTCATGTCCTGGACGGAATGGAGCTGGTTCTTCGCGTTACTGATCCGGTTTAATAATCCCCGAGGGGGAACCTGCTTCGGATCCAGGTTCTTCTCTTTCAAAATCTGTTTGATCACTGTCAGTTGATCGGAACTGTCCAGAATGGTGAAATTGCGGTTGAAACCGATCCGGTCAATATCCCGACGCAGGATGCGAACACACATGGAGTGAAAGGTGGAGATCCAGATCTCCTCCGCCTCAGCTCCAGCCAAGGCGTGGATCCGGTCTTTCATCTCCCGAGCCGCTTTGTTGGTAAATGTGATCGCCAGGATGTTCCAGGGGTGGATTCGTTTCTCCGATAACAGGTAGGCCACCCGGTTGGTCAACACCCGCGTTTTTCCACTGCCAGCCCCGGCCACGATCAGAAGCGGGCCTTCCGTTGTCTCCACTGCTAGTCTCTGGTCGGGGTTCAATCCTTGGAGAAGGGAGCCCTTCGTCCAGGTGTTTTGCATTCTGATCCGCACCTTTCCACTTTAATCGTCCTGCGATGCTCCGTTGGTTTCCGTTTCCTTGACCCAGCGGACAGACTGTAGCGCAGCCTCCAGGTCTTGATACACCAGGTTGCCCACGACCACGGTGTCAGCCGCCCGGCTCATCACCTGAGCCTGCTCTTCCCGGGAAATCCCGCCCCCGTAAAACAGACGAGACTTTTCCAAACCTTGGCGCGCTGCCCGCACCATTCTCTCCTCACCGTACATACCACTGTACTCCACATACAGAGCGGGCATCCGGAACAAAAATTCCGCCAAGCGAGCGTAAGCCGTCAAGTCGGCGGATTCCATCTCTGTCCGACTTTCTGTCAGGCGGGCCACCTTGGATTCCCGATGGAGGACCACATAGCCGAGGGCGGCTACATCCTGCCAAGGAATCCAGTCTCCATATTTCCGGATCGCCTGGTGTTGTGCCTCCACTACCCAACGGTGGGAGCTAGAATTGAGGACAACGGGGATCAGATAGCCGTCCGCACCGGGGACAACAGCCGATTCAACGGAAATCTCTTGGACACATTGCACCGGGTATTCAGTGATCCGCTGGATCAGCTCCCGGGAATTTTCATAAGTGATACCATCGGTTCCTCCCACGATCACTGCATCGGTACCAGCGGTACATACCTTTTCCAAGGCACTCTCGGACAGGGATCGGTTGGGATCCAGTTTAAATACATGTCGCCATGTTTTCATGCGTTCGGTCAGCATGCTCATCCTCCCAAGCCGCTCGTTCCATTCAGGATTATTATACACGACAAGGAAAGGGGGAAAAAGAAAGGCTTCTTCATGTTTCCGGGGAAGAATCCCACCCTCGGCGCATAGGATGAACGGAAAAGGGAAACCACGCCGGGGAGGTCACAAGGTGAAAAAATGGTTCTGGAGCGTGGTCATATATTACGGAATCTGGAGCCTGATGTTTTTCATCGGTTACTTGCGGATCCAAAGCCGGTACCACTTGTTTGGGGGAATGGAGCCTTCTCCTGTGCAACATGAGCTCCTCTGGTTCTGGGTCAGCGGGTTCGGACTTTTGTTTGTCCTTCCCTTGGGAGTCAGTCAAGTGGTGGCGGGGATTCTCTCCTACCGATATGCTGCCTCCCATCCCCGCACCTGGATTTCGCTTCTGTTGGGATTTGTTCTGTGCATCCCTGCCATCATCTGCTGTCTCTTCGAATATGCACTGTTTATCCTGCTATTTGCTTAACATGGGGCTTGGGAATGAGGACACAGATCGTAATGAAGCTAGAAACGTTGTGATTTACATCTATCGGAGGGTCAGATGGCCTTTCACATTCCGGCGTCTAAGTTCTACCGATCCGATCCATGTGAAGCCCAACCAGGCGTGTTGGTTATCCATATTTTGGGCGAGAAATAAGATCGGGGTGGTGGGACGGTGAAGAGCCTTTGCGCTCTTTGCAAGAGATCGAGCCGTCCCACCATCCCCGTCCCCTCAAGCAATATTTTACGATGGAGCCAATAGGTAGAGAGAAAGGTCAGTTTTATTTCCTCCACTCATTTTCTGGTTAATCAACAGCCCTGAAACCCCATCCTCTCTGTGAACAGTTTTCCCACAACTTCTAGGACGATCAATCTCCAAAGCGTTATCCTTGATCCGCAACAAATTGACAATGCGTTTTCCACCTGATATGATTTTTCCGAAGAAGGTGATGAAAGGACCCGCAGGTACGACTGTGTCCCAGGAAGTCGGCCCTCGACTGGAAGGTCGATGCACAGGTATCTGTTCCCCATCCTGGAGCCGCTGGCGACGAGCCACGCCGGATGCCCTTCCGTTATCGGGATCGAGTGGATCGCAGGTGCTCTGCGGTCAATCGGGGTGGTACCGCGGGTTGAATCTCCCGTCCCTTTTAGGGATGGGAGATTTTTGTTTACCATGGGATCAAGGAGTGATTTCAGATGGGCGATGAGAAAAAATTTGTGAAGGAGATCACCCCCCAGTCGGAGGATTTCTCCCGCTGGTATATCGATGTCATCCGAAAGGGAGACTTGATGGATTATACTCCCGTCCGCGGCTGCATCGTGTTCAAGCCGGATGGGTATGAATTATGGGAGCGGATTCAGGAGGCGATGGATCGGCGATTTAAGGAGACAGGACATCGGAATGCTTATTTTCCCATGTTGATTCCGGAATCTTTTTTACAAAAAGAGAAAGAGCATGTGGAGGGCTTTAATCCAGAGTTGCCTTGGGTGACCGAAGCCGCCGGCGAAAAACTGGAGGAGCGCCTGGCCCTGCGCCCCACTTCAGAGACGATGATCGGTCAAATGTACAGCCAGTGGATTCACAGCCACCGGGACCTGCCTGTGTTAATCAACCAATGGGCCAATGTGTTCCGATGGGAGAAACGGACCCTGCCCTTTCTGCGGACCTCGGAATTTCTCTGGCAGGAAGGACATACCGCCCATGCCACAGAGGAGGAAGCCCGTCAAGAGACGATGCAGATGCTAGAGATCTACAGAGAAGTGGTAGAAGAGGTACTAGCTATCCCCGTCTGGAAAGGACAAAAAACCACTAGTGAACGGTTTGCCGGAGCAGTGGAGACCTATTCCATCGAAGCGATGATGAAAGACGGCAAAGCGGTCCAGGCGGGTACTTCCCACTATCTCGGAGAAAATTTCGCCAAGGGATTCGATATTCAATTCCTGGACCGAGACAACCAATTGAAATATGTACACACCACCTCCTGGGGCACCTCCACCCGCCTGATCGGCTCTATGATCATGGTTCACGGCGATAACCGCGGGCTCGCCATGCCCCCCCGCGTGGCCCCGACACAGGTGGTGATGATCCCCGTCGGTCCAATCAAACTGAGGGAGAAGGTCATGGAACAGTTCGACCCACTGTTCGATGCTCTCCAGGCGGCAGGAGTGCGCGTGAGAGCCGACCTGCGGGAGGAGACACCGGGTTGGAAGTTTAACGAATGGGAGATGCGCGGTGTTCCTCTCCGTCTGGAAATCGGACCCCGTGACGTGGACAAGGGGGAAGTGGTGTTGGCCCGCCGGGACACCGGGGAGAAGATGGCAGTGGCGATCGATCAGGCGGTTGAGAAGATCGGGGAGCTGCTGGAAGAGATCCAGAAGAACATGTTCCAAAAAGCGCTCGCTTTCCGAAAAGAGCACTCCCATCTTCATATCGATACCTTGGAGGAATTGAAAGCACATATCGCCCAAGCGGAGAAAGAAGATCAAGTGGCAGGTTGGGTGTTGGCCGGCTGGTGCGGAGCCGACGCCTGTGAAGCCAAGGTGAAGGAAGAGACCAAATTCACTTCCCGTAACATCCCCTTTGAACCGCCGGTCACCAAGGAGACCTGTATCGCCTGCGGTCAAAAGTCCCAACATACCGTCTGGTTCTCCCGGGCGTATTAAAGCCCCACCAAAAAAAAGAAGCCCCACAGGGCGCTTGCGCCAAAACGTCTGGAATCCCTCCGTCATCAACGGAGGGATTTTGCTTTTCCCCTGATTTCATCCATTCCACAAGATTACGGGCGGATTGGATTGCGATTCGCAAATGTTAGATCCGTCGGGGGCGGGGATTCAGTTATGTTCACTTCGATTCCCTGATAATTCACACCAGTTCCCGCAACGTCTCTTCCAGGTCGGTGTGACGAAATTGGAAGCCCGCCTCCTGAAGCCGTTTGGGGATGCAGTTGCGTCCGGTGAGGGCCAATCCGGGATCCGCCCGCATCACCAACACCGCGCCTAACCGCACCAACGGGGCGGGGGCCGGCGGTGCCCAGCCTTTGCCCATGGCTTTTCGCAAGGCGGCCATAAAGCTTGCATTGGTCACCGGAGCGGGGCCGGTGGCATTGTAAATTCCCTCCATCGGATGGTCCAAGGCATATCGGATCATGGCATGGAGATCCTCCAGATGGATCCAACTGATGTACTGTTCTCCCGATCCGATCTTTCCCCCGAGACCATAGCGAGCCAGTTTGGCGAGCGGTTCCAGCGCACCGCCGTCCCGACCCAGCACAAAGCCGATCCGCAGCAGCACCTGTCGTATCTCCGGATGGTTCTCCGCAAAAAAGGCTTCCTCCCACCGTTGACACACTTCCACCGAGAATCCCTCACCATGTGGGGCCTCTTCGTCACATTCCTCGCGGGTATCCCCGAAGATGGCCAGTGAACTCGCCTGGATGAACACCTTTGGCGGCTGTTGGCATTGTCGGAGGGCGTGATGAAGCACCTGGACGGAGTCCAGTCGGGAATTCATGATCTCCTCCCGGTTCTTTGCAGTGTACAGGCAATTGACGCTTCGCCCCGTGAAATTGACGATCGCCTCCGCCCCCTCCAGCTCCATCGCCCAATCCCCCGGAGTTCTCCCGTCCCACCGGACATACCGGATGTCCCCCTCAGTCCGTCCCTCCCCCCGGGTCAACACCGTCACTTTGTAATCGCGGGATACCAGATCCTGCGCCAACGCCTGCCCCAAAAACCCTGAACCCCCAGGGATAATCACTTTCCGGCCCATCTCTCCACTCCCTTTGTGATGATCTTCACAAGATTTCAGATCCATTCTACCTGATTTGTTTCAACAATTCAAAAAATGAAGGTCCCAGGGTTGATGACGCATCACTAAAATATTGGATTGATGGCAAGGAAACTTTAATCAAAATTTTGATATTAGTGGATATGCTACACCTCAATTCAGTACAATGGGCTGGACTAGTTGTATGCAAAAATGTTTAGCAGGCAAAGGTATGTCGGCGTGAGCGATTTCTTTATTAGCTGTATTATGCGGTGCTTCTTGCACCATTGGAGTGCCTGCAACAGCAGGAACTACTTGTTATGCTTGCGTAAATACAGCTGGAATGATTGGAGTAACTACATAATGAATTGTTGGGAAAAGAAATGCAAACACAAGTGAATTAAAGATACTTATGAAATTTGGTGATTAGATGAAGCTTAGACAATGGTTAGTCAGAATTTCATTTGTATTAAGCGGTTTATCCATAGTCATCTTTGCAATTGTTTTAGATCAAGGTCTAACAGCTTTTATCCTCGCTGCTGTCTTTGTTGCAATTGCCGGGTTTTTAATGAAAACATAGAAATATGATGTAAGGTTGTTTTCATTGCAAGTAAAAGACTTGAGATCCATTTGGGACTCAAGTCTTTTTTCTGTTATACAGTGAAAATCAGGGATGACACTCCTCATATTCATCCTGAGCATCAGTAATCGCCAATTTAGAATATGCCTCAAAGAATGGAAGAGATGCCCCTTTGCCCTTGATAGTATGCTATGAATCAAGTTTGCCCAGATTCTTTTTATTCTTTAGCCTCATCAGAGGAGCCGGTTTTTTTATGACCCCTCCTTTCATTGCCGTCTCATCTTTGAGAAACCAGGCCTTCAGGATCACAGATGGGCGATCAGGGAGGCGGTATCCGTCACCTGGGTGAACTCACCGTGTAAACTGGCCAGATGGATGCGATGAACCTCCGCTGCCGGAATCCGATTCCCGTCGAGATCCTTCCGATCAAAGGTGGCGGTAGCATCCGACAAAAGCCAAGAATCAAAGCCCAGGTTCCCCGCCATCCGGGTTGGTGGAGACGCAATGATCCGTGGTCAGACCCGCGATCACCAAGGATTGAATCCCTTTTTCTCGGAGGTTCTCTTCCAGGTCCGTCCCGATGAAGGCACTGTTTACGTACTTCTCCATGACCGGCTCTCCCGCCAGGGGACGAGCTTCCTGCTTGAAATCACAACTGTCGGTGTCCCGGTGAAAAAGAGAACTCCGGTTCCGAGAGAGGTGACCAATATGGAACACTGACCATTCTTTTGCACGCCAAACCGATAGCAACTGCTCGATATTTTCTTCTGCATGAAGGTTGTTTCGCGGGCCCCACTTTGGGTCATCAAAGGCTTTCTGCACATCAATCAAAAGCAAGCCTGTTTTTGAGGAGAATTTCAATATCTCTGTTCCCTCCTCTCTTGGTTGTAACTGACACCACAAATATTCGGTACTGAGCAAAAAAACACCTTGCCACAGGCGTGTTGAATAGACATATTTTAGGTGGGTAGATCCTGTTCACCCACGCTCCGATACCATACCACAAGGAAGTAGAAGCTGGCCGCTCCAAATCTGACCATCGGGCAGGGGCAAAGCCTTACCGGAAGCAACTCAGGGAAGATGTTGCCCCTAAACGCCCTCTCTCCAGATTCTCCGCTGGGTAGGATGGCTACCTTGCCATCGAGATTGTAGTGCATGTGGAACAAAGGTCGCTTTGCACCCATAGGGCACAAGTCTCGCTAGGGACGCTTCCGCACCCAAGTCTCGCTTTGGCAGCACACGACTCCCTTCCACCACCCATTTTCTAGTTAATCAACAGCACTGAGTTGTTTAAATGACGATATGAAATCGGATTTTCATACCATGCTTTTCAGTTTTTCTGTATAATAAAAGGGAATATTTCGATATTCATTGGAGAGAGATTAGCATATCATTATAACGAAAATGACAGGGCTGTTGATTAACCACAAAATGGATGATAGGAACAAAACGATCCTTTCGCTCTTCACCGTCTCACCATCCCAATCTTATTTCCTTCTTAAAATATGGCTAATCAACACGCCTGTGAAAATGATTTTTTATGGAAGAAAGGTGTGTGACAACATGTTTTCATTTATTGTCGTTGTGTTTCTTTTATTTTTAGTCCCAGGTCCTGCAGTGATTATTACAATTTCTCAAACGATAAAAAGCGGAAGAAAAAATGGTATTATGACTGCTTGTGGGATCGCCTTAGGGGATAGTATTCACGTGTTGTTTGCTGTTTTAGGGTTATCAGCGATATTATTAAGTTCTGCTTTAGCATTTGAAATCGTCAAATATATCGGAGCTCTTTATTTATTTTACTTAGGGATTCAAATGTTACTTACAAAGACTAAACAAAAAGAAAAATCAAACCTCGAACAAACGTCTGTGTGTATAAATAAAAGCTCGAGTTGGAAATCAATTAAACAAGGCTTTTTAGCGGAAATATTGAATCCCAAAACAGCATTATTCTTTTTGGCATTTTTACCTCAATTTATCCAAAATAGCGAAAGTAGCGTGACATTACAACTTCTTGTTCTGGGTATTGTGTTTGTACTAATGAGTATTGCATTCACTTCCTTTTTGGCTTATTGTACAAGTTTCCTTGGAGCAAAGATGTTCAAAACATCAGGCATTTTTGCTAGTAAAGTTGAGAAAATTGTTGGTGTGATTTATATTGGCTTAGGCATACGTTTAGCCCTTCAAACTCAAGAATAGATGACGATATGAATGATACGTTGGAAAACATGTAAACGGTTCGCATGTAGTGCTTCCAATGTCACTAATCTGATTGTGATTAGGCTATACGGTGTTGTCACCACAGCCTGTGCTACAACTTGCCCAATAAAAAACGTTTTTTGTAAAGATTCCTCAAACATGATCATCTTATTCCCCGCTCCAGCGGAAAAACCGTGAGGACAAAATGATAGATATAATGGCGACACCTACAAGAACCGCAACATCCACGCCATTCTCCCAAATCGGTGTGAAATTCCATGTTTGCCTTATTAAATCAATGACGTAGTAAAGCGGAAGGAGGTGGGCGATAACACGTAATACGTTTGGCATCCATTCGAGCGGAAAGGTGGCTCCCGATAGAAAAATCATCAAATTCAAGGCAAGTGAACTGATGGCTGAAGCAGTCCGAACGTTTTTGGCAATGGAATTGATCAACAGTCCGAACGGGAAGAAGGCAGCCAGGCTTAATAGGATTGCCAATAAGGTACTTCCCAAATATTTCGGTACATGTAAATTGAAGACGAGGTGTCCAAAAATGAGAATAATTCCGGCGCTGATGGTAAAAATGACGGTTCCCTGCACGGTTTGCGCCGTTAACACCATCCAGGGCCGCACGGTTGTGACCTGATAGCGTCGCAAAATGCCTTTTTCACGATAGTTGGCCATCACCGTCCCGATTCCGAAAAACGCAGTGGTCAAGATGTTCACGGCAATCCAAGATGGTATGTAAGCATCGCTGTATGTCATTCCACCGATTTTTGCGCTTCCGAACATCTCTCCGAATAGCCAGATCATCAGAACCGGAAATAAAAAGGTCCAGAACACGGCCATTTTTTCTCGAAAAAATAACTTTGTTTCCATTACCGACAGTTTCACAATTTTATTCATGTTGATCGCTCCTTTAACAGGTGGACAAACAAATCTTCCAGCGTGCCTCGCTCGAAACGGAATGCGGCCACTTTCCAACCGCGTTCTTCACATTCTTTTAAAACCAGGTAGGCAGAACGCTGGAGATTCTCCGTTTGAATTCTCACCCGATCCCCGGATTTCTCCACGTGAATCACGCTGGGCAGGGAGATCAATACATCGGGATCCACATCGAAACTCTCAAACGCTAGGTAGTTTGTCGCTAGGTCTTCTAGCAACACATTCGGTTTTCCAAGTGCCCGGATCCGGCCATCGTATACCATGGCGATCCGATCACAAAGTTTTTCGGCTTCTTCCATATAATGCGTTGTGACGAGGATGGTGGTTCCTTGTTCCTTCAGGGTATGGATGACTTCCCACAACTCGCGGCGTGCTTGCGGATCAAACCCCATGCTCGGTTCATCCAAAAACACGATTTCGGGTTGATGCAAAACAGCTAAAGCGAGCGTTACCCGTTGTTTCCATCCACCGGAAAGATCCTTGAAATACGAATTGAGTTTGTTTTTCAAATGTAACTGTTCAATGATGTCCACCAGGCCGTGATGTGTGTCATAAAAAGAGGCAAACAGATTTAGCGCTTCCTTGACCTTTATTAACTCTTGTATGGATGTATCCTGAAACTGCACCCCGATTTTTTTATTTAATTGATAGCGGTCGGATTCCTTGCCGGGGTCATGGCCAAGTACATGTACCTTTCCGGAATCTCTTTTCCGCAATCCTTCCAGAATCTCAATGGTTGTGGTCTTACCGGCTCCGTTTGGACCGATGATACCGAAAATTTCGCCTTTTTCGACCTTAAACGAAACCCCCTGTACGGCTCGAGTTTCCCCGTACTGTTTGGTCAAGCCTTCAACTTCAATGACATGTTTCATATTTTTTTCTCCTTCTCTCATAAGAAATGAAAGGTTATTCCGGTAGCCACCCTTTGTTTTCGGCAATGGCGACGGCATCCATTCGGTTTCTCGCTCCCAGCTTCTGAATAATTTCAGAGATGTAGTTGCGGTTCGTAGCTGGAGAGAGATAGAGAGCCTTACTGACTTCTTTGACTGAATCCCCCTTCTTCAGGTGCAACAAAATCTCGGATTCTCGTTTCGTAAGTGGGTTTATTTCTTCCATCATGGAAAAAGTAAGATGTGGGCTAAAGACACGCTTGCCCGCGTGAATTTTTCGCAGTGCTTCCGCCAATTCGGACACGGGCATATCTTTTAGCAAATAACCCATTACTCCGGCCTTCACGGCACGTTGCAGGTACCCGCTTCGGGTGAAGGTGGTCACGATGGCGACCCGGCATTCACTGCCTTCATCCCTCAACTTTTCCGCTGCCTCCAGTCCACTTAACAATGGCATCTCTATATCGAGCACGGCAATATCGGCGTTTTTTTCCTGAATCAGCCGTAGGGCCTGTTTACCATTGTCGGCTTCCCCGACAATTTCAATATCTTCTTCCAGGGCCAACAACTGGCTGACCGCGCCCCGTAGCATTCCTTGATCTTCCGCAATGACGATTCTCATTAGATTCCCTCCGTTATCGCTGGTTTCTTAACTTTTGGCACGACGATCGTGATTTTCGTCCCTTTTGTTTCCCCGGTTGTCATTTCAAGTTTTCCTTCGATCAGCAACAACCGTTCTTTCATGCCTAGCAGGCCGCTACCGAACCGGTCGTGTTTTTCCTTCGCTATGCCAACCCCATCATCCCTCACCTGTAGAATATATCTCCCGGGGTCTTCTTCAAGTCGAATTGTGCAAGTGCGCGCACCGCTGTGTTTCACGACGTTGGTGACACATTCGCGAAGACACAGGCTCAGGATATTTCGAATAATCGGTGGGGCCTCACCAAGTTCATCATTGCGTTCCAATTTGAATGAAATCCCGGCTGACTCACAAATTTTGGCCGCCCGCTGGCACTCTTCGTCAAGATCGATGGACTGCATATCACTGATCAGTTCCCGCACCTGCAACAAAACGGATCTTGAAATATTCTGGATTTCACGCGCTTCTTTTGAGGCTTGGTCGGGATTTCGGGGAATCAGCCGCTCCACCAATTCACCTTTCAACGTAATCAGAGACAAGGTATGACCCAACGTATCACGAAGATCACGGGCGATTCGCTGGCGCTCTTCATTCTTAATCAGTCGGGAAATTTCATCATTGGCATGTTGTAGCCCCAATTTCAT
The DNA here is from genome assembly GCF_050433445.1 of Kroppenstedtia sanguinis. Taxonomy (NCBI): domain Bacteria; kingdom Bacillati; phylum Bacillota; class Bacilli; order Caryophanales; family Thermoactinomycetaceae; genus Kroppenstedtia; species Kroppenstedtia sanguinis. The sequence goes on from NZ_JBNPXF010000002.1 coordinate 164,958, forward strand.
TTCATGTGATTTCCGGATCATTCTCACCATATAGGGTAGCCAGAAAAGAATGAGAAGAATCGAATACCAGCCAAGGTACAATGGATTCGACTCTCGCAAGAAATAGAACCCGGCTGACCCGGCAAAAAGCGCAACCATGAGTACAGTCATTCCAGTAATTTTGCGGTAGGATGGGTACTTGCCAATCACCAATGCGGGATAAAAGCCGAAGCTCAATTCCCATGGGCTCAAGAAAGCCCCCCATAAAGCAATCGTGACCAGTTGAACAATGATGAAAAAGGTTCGGTGTTTCGCATTCATAATGCTGATCAAATGAGCCGTTGCGATTATAAAAAACAATAGATAGTTGTACCCCGTCTGTTGTGGAAAAATAATCATAGAAATCAATGGAGGAAGCAACATCATTGTTTCCCACGGTAGTCTGACGCGAGCCATTTCTCACCACCTCCATCGTTTTTCTCTATCATACCAAATGGCTTTGAGCCATTAACCTTAACCTCTTTCGTTGGTAATCGGGATCCCGGGAATTTGGGTCTGCTTCTTGCGTTTTAACCACATCGGAACCAACCAGATCGAAAGTAAGAAGACCACGACATGCACCGGCTGTGCAATAACTCCGAATTTATCTGCAGGGGGATTAGCCAAAACATTGAGCGACGACAACAGAGTGACACCTCCTGTTAGTAGAACATAATAGGCTGAAGGTCTAGCAGTTTTTCGAAACCACTTTACGAAAATCATTGCCCCGGCGATATTTGCGATGATCGAAGCAACCGCAATGGAGATCATAACCACAGGCCTGTCACAGCACCTAACAGGTAAGCTGTGGCAACACCGGTAGCCCCCGAAATAACTCCCACATCAGGCGTGTTGATTAGCCATATTTTAGGTGGGGAGATCGTGTTCTACCACGCTCGGGTTGCCATCCGGCAAGGAAGTGAAAACTGGCCGCTCCAAATCTTCCGATCAGGCAGGGGCAAAGCCTTACGGAAGCAACACAGGGAAGATATTGCCCCTAAACGCCCTCTCGTAAGACTTCTCCGCTGGGTAGGATGGCTACCTTTATTCCAGGGCTTCAGCCCATCGAGATTGTAGTGCCTGTGGCGCAAAGGTCGCTTTGGTAGCACACGACTCCCTTCCGCCGACCATTTTCTGGTTAATCAACAGCCCTGCTCCCACATATAAACCGATTAATAAACCTTTTCTCATTATTCCTTGTGCCTCCTTGATTTATTGTATTAAGAGCATATCGAAAAGCCGACGGGACCAGTAGTTATGTACATCACTTCTTTGAAATGATAAATATCATTTTTTTAGAAGGTTTTTCGGAGCGATTTCATGTTTTTATAGAAAAACAGTAGCAAAATCTACGGAATGAATCGATTGCGGAATCCTTTTGCTACTTTTTATAAAGTAGTATTTTCTATGTAATTTCTGTAACAAAAACGATCTGTCCAGCCCTTCACATGTCTGGCTAGAAAAGTCTTTGATAAGAAGAGTAAACTATATAGTAAGAGCTTTACATACTATCGAAGGTCTTGATTTACTTGAAGAGTTTCTGGAGATTATTAAGAAGGAAACTGGAAAGAAACCACCTATCGTCCCCATTTTTCCAAAGGACGGTCTCTTTTTGGTTTTCAAAGTAAAAAGGGGTGCCCCTTAGGTCACTTTTGTGACCTAAGGGGCACCCTCTTGTCGACCGATGCTTTCGGATTTGTGAATATTATAGACTAAATACTGGGACCCGTCTATCCAGCTTTATTTGGATTATTTCCATTGGGTGATATCATCAATTGGCAGTCGAACGGGAGGACGGCCTTCGTCCGCCGCTTTACCAATAGAAATAATAACGATTGGGATGTAACGCGTGGCATCAAGCCCAAATGCTTCTGCAATTTTTTCTTTGTTGAATCCAGACATCGGATTGGTGGCGTAGCCATGTGCGTAAGCTGTTAGCAATAATTGCATAGTGACAAGTCCGCCGTCAACCATTACGGATTCGCGCTTTTCTTGAACAGAGAAACTGTCAAATAACGGTACGACAGTTGAAAGGATTTTTTCCTTAATCTCCTGCGGCATGTGGCCGAGTTCCACCGCTCTACCGTATATTTCATCGGCGCGGTTCGCAAACTCGAGATCACCAAACACGGCAATGACCGCTGAAGAGGTAATAACTTGTGTCGAATTAAACGGTGCAATCTCAAGCAACTTCTCCTTGGCATCCTGACTTTCAATGACAACAAACCGCCAGGGCTGCAAATTGAACGCTGACGGCGCAAGCGTTGCCTCCTTCAATATTTGGCTCATTTCCTCTCGGCTAATTTTTACTTCCGGATTGTATTTTTTAATGGTACGGCGTCCATGAATAACCTCGTTAAAATCCAGAACAGTATTTGTTGGAGTCATCATGTTTTCCTGCCTTCCTTTAAATTATTTAGAGTCGAGAGAAGCGTGAGGATCACTGACAAGCAAACGATCGATAATATCAGTCAATGCTTGCCTTTTCTCTATATATTCTTGTTCATTCCATGAAAAAATCCCTTTGTCCAACCAGAAGGAAGTGCCCACCAGTAAAAATTCTACAGCTAGTTCTGGTTGGTGTGCATTGAATACTCCTTCTTCTACACCTTGTCTAACGATTTGTTTTGCATAGGGAAGTAAGGCCATAATTTCGGCAACAATCCATTTCTGATGCATTGTGCTGTTGTTTTCTTGATGAATGTATTCAAGTACGTCCACATCTTGTTCATTCGGAGAAGCTTCCGTAAAGATCCGTGTAAGCTTCTCTAAAGCATTCCATTGAGTACTTTCGACTAAGTGCTTCACTTTTTCGAGTCGTGAGGCCAAGGTGCGTTCACATGCGGCATTGATGATTTCTTCTTTGGATTGAAAATAGTAGTAGAACGTTCCCTGCGCAACTCCAACTTTCTTGACGATATCTCTGACGGAGGTATGCTCATACCCCTTTGTGGCAAACAACTTGATCGCGGCATTCAAAATCTCATCTCTGCGTTCCTGCGGGTCTTTAGAAATTCTCGGCATTATGATAGGTCTCCTTTTTGTTCACTCCTGTCATATTTTTAATAATACATGTTGACTGACAGTCAGTCAACATTATAAACTTATTTTACACAATGACTGACAACCAGTCAACAAAGGATAGGAGGAATCCTTATGAACAAACGAAAGATTTTATTAGTGCTTGGACTTTCCGCCGCGATTGTTTCTCTCGGCCAAAGTTTGTATGTTCCATTGCTCCCCGACCTTCAGCGTGATCTTCACACTTCTTTATCATTGGTTAACCTCACAGTTACTTTATTTACGGTCGCGATGGCCGTGATGCAGGTTGTGCTTGGACCTATCGTCGATCGCAGCGGCCGCAAAAGAATTCTAATTACCGGGATGATTATCTATGTACTGGCTACGATTGGATGTATGTTTTCTTTCTCTATTGACATGCTTCTCGTTTTCCGCGTCATTCAAGGAATCGGTGCGGCTGCAGTACCTCTGGTTGCTGCAACCATGATCGGAGATGTATTTGAAGGTGAAAAGCGGGCTGAAAGTATGGCCACATACCAAATGATATTGGGGATATCCCCTGCTGTTGGGCCCCTGATTGGCGGCCTGATCGGATCTGTATCCGGGTACACTGGCGCCTTTGGTTTTGCGGCGGCAAGTGCTGTTCTCATTATGTTTACTGCCTTGTTCTTGTTACCCGAAACCATGCCGACAATTTTAACTACCACAGGAAAACAGCTTGGACTAAAAGCATTTGGACGGATTTTTCAAAGCAAAACCGGTCGTGTCGTGTTGTTGTGCGGTTTCGTTCTTTATGATCTCTTTTACACGTTGGTTGTATTTCTACCCACGATATTGGAGTCCCAATATAATTTGGGCGCTGCCACTATCGGTGTTTTTTCCCTGGTGTTAATGGCCTTTAATCTTGTTGGTAGTAAACTCAGCGGAAAACTTCAAACCAAAATTGGTTCTGTAAAATCACTGTTTTGGGTCAGCTCTTTTATCGTGGCCAGTCTTGTTATTTTTATTTTTGCCGCCCAGCTTTCGCTTATAACATTACTTATTGCATTAATGCTTACCGGTTTTGTAAGTGGACTGGCAATGCCTGTGCTGCCAACCTTATTATCGGCAGAATTCGTTCAAGAGCGAGCAACTGCGATGGCGGTCTACAACTTTGTCCGTTATTTGGGTATGGCAACAGCACCGATGATCGGTAGTATTTTATATCCCGTCGGCGGTATAGCTTTGTTGATTGGAGTAACGGCTGCCTTTGTTGGAGTCGCCGCAATTGCTACTCATCAATTATTGCCGAGAAAGAACGAACAGACAGCTTAACCAAATATCATGGTAGCATCAGAAAAAAATGCGGATTTACAACGTTGAGGAAATTTCAATATTAAAAAGCCTAATGCTCAATATAATGTACCCTATTAAGTAGACACCAAATAAATCTACCAATAGGGTGCTTTTTTGTATAATTAAGAAACACAACTAGATATAACATGGAGACGGGAAAATAATAAAAAGCGTCATCTAAATCTGGGGAGTGATTTCCAAAAGCAATTGTTTTGCCATGATCGATGAACTGCGCCATCATCACTCCTTGGCACAGTAGACTTTTGAGGAAGTCTACAAAGTTGTCGAAAAATACATTACTACAAAGAGCATTTCCAGAAAAAAAATGGGGCGACCTTTCCTCTGTCGAACATCGGGAAAAAAGTCGCCACATAACCGTTCTTTTTTCATTGTCTACTTGAAGGGTCCAGACCATGTCGCCTTTTAATCATTTGAACTCAGGCACCAGAAAATAGGCAGCAGAAGGGAGTCATCTGATTTCGTATAACCAACCGATCAAACCACATGAATCTCGACAATGCAACATGGGTTGCTCTTACTTTATTTTTAACCCTCTGTAACAGAGGTAGACACTGCATCTGTCCCTCGAGCTGCCTTAAATCCGGAAGCGAGCAGCAGGACCAAAAATACACCCACGACACCCCACAAGACGGAAGCATTTGAACCAACCGCACCCAACCCGCCGAAGTACATCACTTCCCGCAACCCTTCTGCCGAGAACCGTAACGGCGTCCACGAATAAATCCAATCTCGCATCGTCTGTGATAAGAACTCCGGAGCCATGTTCAGCAACGGCACGGAGAAGAACATCAACAGTACGAGTAACGGCATAGCCGGGAATCCGATCCAATTCAGCAAAGAAGATTGCAACAAGAAGAACGCCGACCCGACCAGCCATAAGAACAACCCAGTCTCTCCCGCCTTCGCTAATTCCATGCCGTACCACGATGAAGCCATCCATATGGTTAAGCCCGACGCCATGCCAACAATCGCCAGTCCCGCGATCGCTTGTAGCGCGCTGACCGTCCACCTCCTTGAACCCGCGGCGACCGCTTTTTTGCCAGTCAGGAACAAGACTATTGCGGTCACCAGACATCCGATATACATCATCTGGGTCAACAAACCCGGCGCATTCCCCGACGCATTGTTCACCCCTGGCGGATGCACAACTTCCTCCTGAACCTTCACCGGTGTCATTAAAGCCTGAGTCATCTCAACCGGAATTTTCCCCCCTGTTTTCTGCCTGATCTGCCCAAGCAGCTGTTGCGACAGCTCCCCACCGATCGTTTTCATAGCTTGCCCCAATCCCTGTCTTACAACCGTCGAGGCTTGAGTATTCATCCCCTCATTGACGATGATCTTCACATCAGGGGGAGCCGGCGAGGGAGTTGCTAACGAGAGCAATCCGCTACTGAGATCCGCCGGAAGCAGCAACGCTCCATAATATTCGCCGTTATCCATCCCTTTCCGGGCTTTTCCCTCGGAATCCACGACATGCCAGACGAAGGGCAGTGCCGAGTTCGACGTCAATTTCTCACGGATCTCCTCCCCTACCGAAAAAGTTCCTCCAGTCGGCAGCTCCGTCGGCTGATCAAGGACAACGAGGGCCACCGGGAGCTCCTTTGGCTTCGATCCAACTGTCCCCAACATGGCCGCCCCAAATATGATAAACACGACCAGGACAATCGCCGCTCCCAGCCACATCATTTTTTGTTTCAGCATTTTCATGATCTTCTACTCCTTGTCTCTTCACCACAATGTTCATTCGCGAAAGGATTCCTAAAGAATATGGCTGGTTCAGCCACACGCACTGAATCGCAATCAACAAAAACATCCCTGCTCTACAAAAACGCTTCTTTTATTCCTTTGATAATAAAGTGGATCACCCAAGTACTTTCGTGATATGAAAGACATCGCCGTCATTCAAGTCGGCGATGTCTTCTATGCGATTCAGTTACACGAACTTCAAAATCTACTGTTCGCATTTTTTCGTTTCTCCAACGGCAGGATGGCCTCGATTACGTCCCAATGCTCGGCAATTTTTCCATTCTCCACGCGGAACAAATCGTAGAATGCAGTAGGCTCACCATCAATAAGACCTTCACTCACCGTAAGCACAAAATTGCCTTGACCGATCACCTTATGAATATGAGTATATTGCATCTCAATGCCTTGCTCCTCCATGGCCTGCACCGAGGCGAGGAGACCGGAAAGGCCGTCTGCAATATCTGGATCATGCTGAATGTAGTGATCCCCATAAAAATAAGAGGTAAGCAAGTCCCTGTTCTTCCCCATCATGATATTCTCGACAAAACTTTTAACATATACTTTGTTCTCATCAGTCTTGTCGATCTCCTGAATCGTGACCGGTCCGTCGATCATCGTATGATTGCTTGGTGTCTTTTCCACCGCTTCCTGCAAATTATCCCAATGTTCGACGATCAGTCCATTCTCAAAACGGAAAATATCAAAGACAATTTTGGGACCGTGAAAATCATATAGGGAATGAAGGGCAACATAATCTCCATCGACTAAAGCTCGCCTAATGCTTACCTTTGTACCCATTTCCTTTAAATGATCAAGTGCATCCAACATAGCCTGACGGCCATCGAGTAAAGCTTGGTTATGCTGAACATATTTATCTGGATGAATGTAAGCCACAATCGCTTCGGGGTTGCCGCTCTCCATACTTTCCAGCACAGCGATTGCCTTACGGATAAGTTCATTTTGATTGTCTGATGTCATTAGAGTTTCCTCCTTATTTTATAAAAGGTTAAAATTCCAGTTTGGGATCGATCGAATGGATCTCAGATCCGTCCGAGCAAAAACAATCCTCCGCCCTCTTTATATACCTCCTTTCAATTAGTCATCAGATAAATAATGAACTACATATTGTTTATTTATCTATTGCTCATTATAATAATGGTTATTACATCAATCAATGTCCAATATTTCTATTTTTGAAAGATAAAATGCAATCTATAAAGGTTTGTCGCTTAACGATTCAAATTTCATTTAGGGGGAACGAAAAGGATGAACAAAAAAACCGATTTAAGAATACTGCGTACTAGACAATCGATTCGAAAGGCGTTTTATGAGCTTATTCAGGAAAAGGATTATGAAGCGATCACGATCCAAGATCTTGCCGATCGGGCGATGATCAATCGAAACACTTTTTATCTCCACTACGAAAATAAACCTGACTTATTAAATAGATGCATGGATGAGTTGTTGAGCGAAATAAAGGACGTCATCGTTCATTGTCCAATTAACATGGATCCTTTCAGTATCTCTAGGCTCGAAACCGTCATGCAATCTGTACTGGAGCATATTTCGCACAACACTCCTTTTTACCATGCCATGTTAATTGGAGAAAATAGAATATATCAGTTTCGTGCAAAAATGGAAAATATCATTAAAGATAAACTAAATAAGGGTTGGTCTGATCAGAGAAAGATATCCAAGGAATTGCTACTCGAATACCTTGTATCATCTTTCATGGGGGTTATCATTTGGTGGCTTAAAAACGATCAGCCGCTTCCTGAAGATGAAGTTGCATCTCAGTTTAGTAAAATCGTTGCCTTCGGATATTTAAAAACTACCGGCGTCGCCGTCGAGGAATAACATTCGCGAAGGTGGAAGTCACACAGCATGGGTATTGATTATCCATATTTTAGGTCGAGAGATCCTGTTCACCCAGGCGACCGTAGCCATCCGGCAAGGAAATGAAAACTGGCCGCTCCAAGTCTGACCATCAGGAAGCCACCATCCCCGTCCCCTTGAGCCATATTTTACGATGGGGGCGATGGATCGCTTCGTTCTCATCATCCACTTCAGGGTTCATCAACAGCTCTGGTCCCGTCATCACATATTAAAAAACGCCGGGAGCAAGCTCCCCGGCGATTATTTTTGTGCACCTTCATCTGGTTGTTGTTCCTTCAGTCGATCCAGAGCCATGGTGTAACCGTCGGTCCCATAGTGCAGACAACGCTTCACCCGGGAAATGGTCGCCGTACTGGCACCCGTATCCTCCTCAATCCGGTTGTAAGTGAACCCTTCTTCCAGCATCCGAGCCACTTCCAACCGCTGAGCCAAAGATTTGATCTCACCCACTGTACACAGATCGTCAAAAAAACGATAACACTCTTCAATGTTGTCTAACGTCAAAATTGCAGCAAATAAATTGTCTACTTCTTTTTGTCTCAGTTTGTCCAATTGCATCCCGATCCCCCTTTTCCCTGACAAACCGCACTTTACCCCTTTAAAATAGGAAATTCGACAAACTTTGCCGACCTCCTCCTATTTGCTGTATTCAAGCCCTCCCTCCACCGGCAGGACATTGATCCATGTCTTTCCGGGGGCAAAGGGTGCCGGCTTTCCATCGATCAACGGCAGAATCCAGCCCTGTCTGTATTCCCAGCGCAGTGGCCAAGCTTTGCCACCGCGAAAGAGCACCCCTTCACCCCCATTGGTGATTCCCACCTCTCTGCGACCGGAGGAATCGATGATTCGGTGAGGTGCGCGGATCACCAACAAATTGTCCATAGCCAGAGGTGTCCCCTTCTCCCGATCCACCTGTTTTTTCCCTTGGGTATAGCGGATGTAACGGCCGGTTTCCGGATGATAGCGATACCCCACTCGGTACAGTCGATGATATTTCAAATCGATATGAGATGCCACTCTTCCCTTATCAGGCTCATTACGGTTGAAAATGTAAGGGCTTTCAACAGTGCTCTCATCAACCCCTTTTTGCTTGACCCCTTTCCACAACTGTTCAAGATCGGTATAGAGATTATGGGGAGATTGGCGAAAGTCTACGCGTCGAAACCAACGGTTGTCCCCGTGAATGCCGTCCAGACTGGGAAGCCCCTCTTTACGAATTCGCAGTAAAGCTTTCGGAGATCCGCCAGCATGGGCCACCACCGCTTCAGGTCCTTGGGCCAGGTCGAGGAAATAAGGCCGGACGCTTCGAACCGGGCCCACAACCCCTTTGCTTTCCCCATAGTAAAAGGCAGCGAAGCGGGTGATCTCTCCCTCTGCCAGAACCTCTGCCACCAGGTCCGCCTGGCTTAATCCCGACTGAGGCCTCGCCTGAGCATGGTTATTCACCATCACCATCAAGAGGGGGCCCTCTGCCTTCTGTTTCATCACTTCGCCCGTCAACGGATGGGTCGTCTGCGTCTCCCGTTCCCTATCGCTCTCTTTGTCGGGGGAAAGAACTCCCGGCAGTGAACAGCCGGCCACCATCCATAAAAGCACTCCCACTCCGACCCAGACCCTGTATCGCATCTTACCACACTCCCTCGGAATTGGAACCCCCTTTGAGCGTATCGTGATGCAGTGTTTACTGATTGAATACTCGATTTCAAGGTTTCTTATTTAATGGTTCGACAGGGTCTATCCGTATCCTTTCATCCACTTGGCACCCATTTTCCCCAAAGAGCTGCCTCACTAGAAGCGTTGTGAAAAAATCGTCCTAAGGTCGCTTCGCTCCCCCGATGAAGGGAGGGTGGGGTTGCACCTGAAGTGATTTTGGATCGATAGAACAACGAAAAAATCATATGAGGCTCCGTCCAGGCCCTCTGCAAAGGCAGTAAATCACAATATTCATCGATCTTGAAGGGTCAGATAGTGAAACTCATTTGGCGTTAGGCGGACCTCTCCGGCCTTTCCATTCAACTCAACCGCTCTGCAGGAACCAACACCTTTTTTTCCTTGATCTGCATCAAACCATCTGCGGTCAGGCGGACCTGGGGTAAATGGGTGGAAGAAAGAAAGAGAAAGGTATAGATCGGATCATGGAAAGGATGGTCGTGTTCTTTCATGCGACGGAGAAATTCCTCCGTCTGGGGGATCAGCTGACTCATGGGGAGCAGACTCGTTTTTCCAGCCAGCGGAAGCGGAAGATTGTACACTTCCTCCCCGTTTTGCACCCAAGTAATCCCTCCCCCTTGTTCCAGAGCACGGTTCGCAGCACGAGCCATCGCTTTTGGGTCCCTTCCAAACAGCAACAAATCCTCCGATCCGTTATAAGTGCTGACCAAGCCGTCAATATCGCGGCCGAACCCTTTCACCACCGCTTTGGTGATCCACTTCCCCTTTCGATCCGCCAGAGCCACCAACAATTCCGCTTCACCCAAAGGAAGGTGCCACCCGCTCCCTGTTGGGGACTCTCTCCACTCCAGCTTGGTGATGACCGGATTGAGTAACCGGAGAACGGGAATTTTGCCTTCTGAGGCTTGTGGGAGCTTATCCAGATGTTTAGGACGAACCCACCCCTTCCATCGTAGCTGGAGAGTGGGATATCCTGCCCAGTCCACTTCGGGAAAGGTACAAAGGAGAGAGCCCGCCTCCGCTACCAGTTCCCCATCGACCAGCACTCTCTCCGGCACCGGTTCCTCTAAGGAAGAGAGAATGTTGATATCCGCAATCCGCCCTGGCGCAATAGCTCCCAGATGCTCATCTACACGATAGTAACTTGCCGGATTCAGAGTCACCATCTGATAAGCACGAACCGGCGGACAGCCAGCTTCCATCGCTGTTTTCAAAGCATAATCCACAAACCCAGCGCGAAGATAGGGAGGTGTGGGACCATCCGTGGTCAACATCAGCCGCTGCCAAGGAATCTCCCCTGGCCATTGGAGCAATCCCTGGATCAGTTTTGGCAGATCTGGACGCAAGGAACTATGCCGCAGTGTCGTTATATAGCCCAATCGCAGGCGATCCAACACCTCCTCCGTTGAGATGCTCTCATGATCCCCGGTCACCCCTGCCGCCGCCAGACGAGACAGAGTGCGAAAGGAAGCTCCAGGGGCGTGCCCTTCCACCCGGATGCCCCTTTTCCTCGCTTCACTCACCCAGCGAGTCTGATTTTCATCCTCCTCCAACAAAGAGATCCAGTCCGTCAACTCCCCGGCCTGCACCACAGAAGAGCGCCTCAATTCCTCAGCCACCCGGTCCCCGCTAAACAAATACCGGGAATCCTCATTCAGATGAGACTGGGCATCTAACCGTGCCCACCACAACATCTTGACCGGGAGGCGATCCAGCTCCGCCAATAACCGAGTCCAATGCTCCGGGTCCATACGGGTGAAAAAGAGCAGGTTGTCATTGATCAGGGTGGTGGTCCCTCTCTTGAGAACATCTTGAGCCAGAGTGACGGGATGATACAACTGAAAGGGGTGGGCGTGAGGTTCGATGTACCCGGGCACCAGCACCTTGTCGGTGACATCGATGACCCTGTGGGAATCAGGGAGTTGGATTCCCCCGTTTTTTAAATCCCCTACATAGGCGATCCGCTCACCATAAAGGGCCACATCGGCAAGTTCTAGCTCTCCCGTGAACAGATTGAGCACCCGACCCCCTGCAAGCACACAGGTAGGCAACCTTTTTCCTGTCGCAGTTGCGATCAATTTCTCCAAATCTTGCCGTCGAATCCGGTGGGTCAATGATCTTTCTCCTCTCTGCTCCATTTTTCACTTCCATGCTACCACAACCCATTCGAGACCGTCCTCCGTATAGGGGACAGACTGCTGATCATAATAAGAGCGAAAACATCCACTAGGGGAGGTGAAGGATGATGCAAAAAAACGTAGGAACATGGGATGCACTGATGCGAATCACCTTCGGTTTGACCGGACTGGCCTGGGGGATCGCCCGGCTAGCTCAGCGCCCCTTCGGTCTGATGCCGCTGATGGTGGCCGGTTTGTCCGCGATGAAAGTGGCGGAGGGAATCACCCGTTTTTGTCCCATGCTATTCGCCATGGGAATCTCCACCCGGAATACCGGACCGCGGCACATGAACACTCTGGATCGACAGGAGGGGTAAGTCTTGGAACAGATGTGGGCTCTTAACGACAAATGGAACGATTACTCCTTTGTCATCCTGACCGTGGTGGGTTCCTTGGTGGTATTGGGGCTGGTCATCAACCTATTTCGCCGTCGAAATAAAAATCGGTAGTCTTTTCCGCTACGAAACCCACATTCCCCCTTTGGAACCAACATATATTGGGGTGACCAAAAAAGGGGGAATTGAGTACACATGTTTATCCGCAATTGCATGACTCCCCGTTCCGCATTGGCAACGGTCTCACTAAACGCCACGGTCCAAGAAACCTTGGATCTGTTGGAACAACAGGGCTTGGATTCCGCTCCCGTCGTGGATGATCAGGAGCGCTTGGCAGGAATCACCGGGTACAAAACCATTTTCCGATCCCTTCAACAGCAGAAGGGATGGGAGACTTCTTTTCGCAATCAACCGATTGTGCGACTGGTGGAGCCGATTCAATCACTCGATCTGGACAGTGACTTTGAGGAAACACTGCCCTTGGTGATCCGCCATCCATTTGTCCCCATCGTGGATCCCAAGGATTCCACCTTGGCGGGAATTGTAAAAATAAAGGATATTGAATCAGCCATGGCCGTCGCCATGGGGTATGGGATCAAAGGGATCCGGATCTTGCTCGGGGTCGTCACGGACTCCCCTTATACACTGGAACTCCTGTTGGAGGCTTTAAAGCCTTACCAGGTAAATATTATTTCCGTTACCACTTTCGATGCGGGAGAAGCCGCAGCTCGACGGATCCTGTTGAAACTCGCGCCTACATCGAAGGTGAAAGCGATCCGTGAAAACCTGAATCGACGGGGTTTTCGGACCCTCAGTGTGAAACAAACCTAACCCCCTTTTTTACCATACTCCGCTGTCCAGGGCGGAGTTTTTTATTTTTTTATTCACTTCTTCAAAAAATTTCCCTTGAATCTTCCCCTGCCTCCCCTTTATTTTAGAAGAAAGGAAGATTTGCTTCTCCTTTCTGCCATCCGGTAGATCGGTGGCAATCCAAAAGAATCATGTTATGATATACAGCACGGGGAACGTATGATCGAGATGTTTCCACAGAGGAGAGTGAGAAAGTATGTCTCTGACCGAAGAAGAAAAAGAGACCGTGATCCAATTTGACGAAGCGGGACAAACCGCCTTAGTCTATACAGCCAGTTGGGGTATGGCCCGTAACCTCAAACGAGCCGGCTACACCCCTGTTAAAAAGACACAAGGCGCTTGGTGGTTTGAAGTTCCCTTGGGAGCTCTCAGTATCCAGGGGGAAAAACTGACGATGAGTCTGGATTCCCTCGGATAAAAAACGGACCCCCTGATGGATCAGGGGGTCCGTTTTTTAGTTAACGATTCCCAACTGCCTCTGTTTCCTCAGAGGGAAGAGTAGCTTCAATCACTGCCGTGGCTGTTTCAATCTTGTCCTGTTCCCGCTGGAAGTCCTTGGTGGACAACCAGATTTTATACAGGATAGCAGCTTCAAAGGCCAGCAGCAAGATCGTCCCGAAAAAGATGGCCTCTTTTATAATTCCAAAGATCGGCGCCACAACAAACACAAACATCTGGAATTCAATCCCACTAAACAGATGCATTCGAATCCGCTTATTCAGGAAGAATTCCCTGATTTTCATGTAAGTGGTGAACTTCGACTTGAACTCCTGTTGCAGATCAAACTTTTTCTTCTGCGTCAATTCGGTGTTCACCGTTTCGTGATCCCGCTCAGTTTCATCTTCCTCTTCTTCCGGTTTGTCCGTCTCTTGCTCCACCCCGGTCGCAGTTTCTTTCGGAATATCGATGACGATGCCGGCGGCTTCGCCGGTCCGTTTCAATTTGCGCTTGGCTTTACGCAGTTTGCCCCGCATCTCCCGCCGCAACTTGTACAACTGAAGGGCATTGATATGGCGTGCACAATACGCTGCCAAGAACAAAAAACCGAGATACAGGTAGACGACATCCCCCGTAAGTTGAAACTGGCTATAGGTGAGGGCTGCCGCAGCAAGAACGACCCGAATATGGTCCAAACTGATATCCAACAATACCCCGAAGGTGGAACCCGTCCCTTTCAGGCGGGCAATTTTTCCATCCATACAGTCAATGATGAAACTGATATGGTATAAGATGGCACCTACCACCAGAGCCGTGGTGTGCCCCTGAAAAAAACAATAAACGGATACCATTCCCAATGCAAAGGAGAACAGGGAAAGCTGATTGGGCGTGATGTTCGTATGGTTCGCCGTGGGCACGATCAAGCGTGAGGCAACAGGATCCACGAGCAATACCGTCCACCAAGCATCCTTTTTCTTGTAAGTCTCCTTTACATCTTCTAAAGAGAATTTAGCCCGGTCCCCACTCAAAGAACCATCACGCTCCTTTCTTTTTTTTCTTTGTTTTCTTTTCATCCTGGTACTTATCGATCATCTCGTCGATGGTTCCCACATCCTGCACCTGGCCCTGCTCCAAGATCAAAGCCCGATCACAGATTCGGCGCAAGGGTTTCAGACTGTGGGAGACGATGACTAAAGTCTTTCCCGAATCGCGAAGTTCTTCCATCTTGGCATAACATTTTTGCTTAAAGTCCTTATCCCCAACCGCCAACACTTCATCGATCAGAATGATGTCCGCATCGATGTGGATGGCGATGGAAAAACCCAATCGGGCCTTCATTCCCGATGAGTAGAATTTGACTGGTGTATTGATAAACTCATCCAGTTCGGAGAACTCCACGATCTTTGGATACATTTCAGCGATCCGTTTTTTATCCAAGCCAAAGATCGCACAATTCAAGCGAATATTTTCTGCACCTGTCAGATCTCGGGAGAGACCTGCTCCCAACTCAATCAGAGGGGCCACCTTTCCTTGAATCTTCACCTCGCCAGAATCGGGATGAATGATTCCGGACAGCACCTTGAACAGTGTACTTTTCCCCGCTCCATTTTTTCCGATGATGGCGTAGGATTCCCCCTGGTTCACTTGGAAGGAAACACCATTCAAAGCCGTAAATTCTTTATAACGTTTTTCCCCTTTTACCAACGAGATGAAGAAACCTTTCAATGTTTTATCATAGGCTTTCCGGAAATACTTGGTCAGATTGTTGACGACAATCGCTTCCATCGTCAGATCACTTCCCCTACACGGCGATTCATCCGTCTGAACAAAAGCCAAGCCGCCAAGAATAAGATCACAGTCAAGACCACAGTGTAGATCAGCCAAAAGCCGGGAATGCCAAATTTATCGGGTAATCCCTGATCCGCAAAGAAAACCCCGTGGTACATGGAGATCATCACAGCCATCGGATTCAGGAAATACAGGTCGGCGAACTGCTGAACCAATGCACTGGACTTCTCTTCATACAAAATGGAGATGGGATAGATGATCGGGCAAAGATACATCCAAGCTCGCATCACCAGGTTGACGATAAACTCCACATCCCGATAGTAAACATTCAGCACAGACACCAGCAAAGCGAGAGCCAGCGTAAAAAAAGCCTGCAACAGGATCACTCCGGGCAACATCGCCAGATAATCCCACTGAATGGTTTTGCCGTATGCCACAGCCATGATAAAGACCAAGGCAAAAGCGGGAAGGAAGTTGACCAGATTGGAGATCAACATCGTCAACGGGAAGATTTCTCGGGGAAAATACACCTTTCTGATCAAAGAGGCATTGCCGGATAGCGCCTTGGTTCCTTTCCGGATCGAGTTATTGAAGAAAGTCCAAGGGATCAATCCCGCCAAAACATAGAGGGGATAAGGCTCGATTCCCTTGTTCAGATCGATGATATATCCGAAGACCAAGGTGTAAATCGCCATCAACCCCAGGGGTTCCAGCAGGGTCCAAAAGAAACCGAACAGGGAGTTACGGTATCGAACCTTCAGTTCCTTGTGAACCAGGAAATACATCAGTTCCTTGTATTTCATCAGATGTGCGAGCATGTTCGCTACTCCTTATCCAGCGGACGAACCCGTCAGTTGGTATCGGTTTTTTGCTTGCTCGGGGTAAACTTCGTCCAGGATTTGATCTATTAATTCATCCGTCAGTTCAAACTCATCGAAGATCGTGTACCGGTTTCGCATCGATGGAGCTTTGCGGATCGCTCGGTGCATCTCCTCCCGAGTGTAGCCCAGATCCTCATAATGGGCGGGCAGATTCAACTTCTCATAGATCGGACCCACTTTTTCCACTTGCTCCCGCTTCCCTTGAAGATATTCGGTGAACAGCACTCCTAGAGCCACCTGCTCTCCGTGGAGAGCTTTTCCACCACAATGGTAGTCCAAGGCATGGCTAATCAAATGCTCGGAGCCGCTGCAAGGCCGGCTGGAACCAGCGATGGACATAGCAATTCCGCTCATGATCAAAGATTCAGCTGCTCCCTGGATCATGCGGGGGGAGTCCACTTCCTGCCGGTTGATCAGATTCAGAAATGAATCTACCGCATTGTTAGCCATGAGATTGGAAAAAGTGTTCATCTCTTCTTTACCGGCATTGTGAGCCAAGCGCCAGTCGAACAGAGCTGATTTGTTGGAGAGAAGATCTCCAATCCCGGCAGCCATCAGCCGCGGAGGAGAGGAAGCCAACAGGTCCAGGTCAATCACTACGCCCTGAGGCATTTTCACTCCGATGCTCGTACTCTTGTTCAACATCTTGACCACAGCGACAGGAGAACAGATGGCATCGCTGGAGATGGCGGTGGGGAACAGAACCACCGGAATATTGCTTCGGGTTCCTACGACCTTGGAGACATCCAAGGATTTCCCCCCGCCGACACCCAAGATGATCTCAGGAGGATCTTCCAGCACTATCCGTTCCAGTTCGTTGATCGTATCTAAACTGTTGTTTTCGCAACTCATCACCTGAATGCGGGAAGCCTGGCCGGAGATCACCTCAATAATGTCTTGTGTCACGGCACGGGTTTTCCCATTCCCACTGATCAGGGCAACCTTTTTATCCTTGATCCACTCATAGATCTCGGTTTTGTATAGGTGGGGAATCGCCTTGTGTTCAATGATCAACTGAACTGGAATCCGTACTTTAATTGTCATGATCCATCCCTCCCGTTCAGGTCAGAACAGTGGCTGCCAGTTTTTTGGCCGTCTCCAGATCATTGAAATCATCGATCTCCACCCACGGATACCCTTGAGTATCCACCCCGATGATCTTCAGATCCGACGCGCAAGCCTCATACACATTTTCATACCAAGCATCGCTCTCGCCGTTGTTGATCATGTTGCGCGCAGTCTGATAGAGGGTCTTCAGTTCGGGGCGAGCCAGTTTGGAAATCCCGATGTACTCCCCATCCGCTTCATCTAAAGCCATCTTCTTGTTAATCCATGTCAACCGATCTTCTCCGTCCACTTGGACACGCATCGCCTCTTCCGTCAGTGTTTTGGTCCGATCCACCAGAATAGCCGTGGGAGCCTCTGCATCGAGAAGCAAAGGAATCAACCGCTCATCGAAAAAGTCGTCGGAGTTGATCAAAAGGATGTCATCTCCGACTTCCTCCGTCAAAAGAAACGAGTAAATATTGTTCATGGATTCATAGTTGGGATTGAAAATAAACCGGATTCCCGAGCCTGCGAAGTGTTCTTGGATCCGTTCCATTTTGTAGCCGCCGAGGACAAAGATATCCTCATCGGCAAAGCCTGCTTTGCGGACACTTTCCACTTGATATTGAACCAAGGGTTTGCCATTGACCTGAATCATCGCCTTCGGTTTGTCATCGGTTTCCGGACGGAGGCGACTGCCCACTCCGGCTGCCAAAATTACAACTTTCATGGTATACACTCCTCACGTCTTGTAATATCCGTTTTACATAAATTTAATCCAGCTGCAATCTATTTTAACTTGGATGTGGTAAGATACATGCGAGCCAGCGTTTTTAAGGCTGTCACACCGAGAAAGGCGATCAGCACCCAAGAGACCAGCGGCAACGGAAGCACCATCTCCGTCAAAACCGCGATCAGGAACAAAGCGAAAAAGCCAGGCATTCCCGTAAAAAAGGCCAGCCACTCCATGAAGGCAGAGGAAGTTCTCATGTCACTGACAGGATCGCTTTCGTCTGCTTTCAATCCCACATAATTGTATGCTAGGGGAACCAGTAATCCCAAGGTCCCGATCAGAGTGGCTCCGTAGATAAGTGTCCCCTGGAGCAGATCCATCTCCACTTGGCCTGTTTCCTTCAGGACGGCCAGAGAAACACCGGTCAGGATCGGAATGCTCATGGCCCGGATCAGTGTATCCACATACACTCCGAGACGCCCGGTGATCTCTTTCAAACGAGCCAGCTCGCCATCGAGACAATCACAGAGATAACCCAGGTTGTAACAGAGAATCGCCAACAGATAGCCCCAAGCCTCCCCAATCAGCAAAAACCAGCCGGTTAGCGCGAAAAAGAGGAGGCTGCACCAACTGATCCCGTTCGGAGTTACTCGGGTTCGACTCAGCATCAATGTCACATAGATAGAAAATCTACGTAACACATGCCAGGACCAGATTTCTTCCAAATGCCTAGGTTTTTGGCAGAGAATTCGAAGCTGCCGAATCCGATCACTGTCAACGGGCAATGTTGGTCGCATTTTTATCATATCGCTGTTCTTCATGGACCCGGTCACCTCTCCAGTAATGTTTGCTCAGATAGCTGGCGGCCGAGCCGAAACCGCGGCTGAAATGCAACAGGAAAAAAGACAGCATACAAGGGAGAAAATACTTCCATCCCCTCTTTTTAACCATTCCCCATGACGAGCGAACCAAAATAACTAAGTAAGCTAGGATCAGTGCGAGCAAAGTCAACCTCGCCACCGTGCTGAAAAATGAAGCAAGCCCCAACAATAACGAGGTACAGACGACCATCAGCGGGATATAATGACGCCAACGGAGTACACCGGAGCCCCGCTTGCTAGCCACAATCGTCCATTTTCCGTCACTGTAGGATTTTTCCAGGAAAGCGGGCAGGGTATTTCGTACAAAATAGGTGGACCGGATGGTAGTGGACAAAAAGAAAGATCCCCCGCTTTTACGGATGCGGGCATGCATTTCCAAGTCCTCATTTCTGTTCAAGCTTTCATTGAACAGGCCCACGCGATCGAAAATCTCCCGTTTGTATGCCCCGTAAGGGACCGTGTCCACATATCCTTCCCACTTATTTTTGGTGGTTCGGAACTTGGAGTTGCCAACTCCGAAGGGATGAGAATAGACGTAAGCGTTCACCTCTCCCCAAAATCCGGTTCCCTTGGTTTCCACCACACCTCCCACACAGGAAGCATCGGGCACCTGCTGTGCTACACGATAGGTGCTGGACAGAAAGTCCTGAGGGATTTGGCTGTGCCCGTCCACCCGAATAACATACTCTCCGCGGGAGTGCTGTATACCGAGGTTCCAACCCGGTGGCAAGGTGTGTCGGGGATTGGACAGATAGCGAATGCGGCCCGGATACAGCCGCTGAAATTCCTCCACGATTTGCGGAGTGGCATCCTGGGATTCCCCATCCACCACGATGACTTCATACTGACTTTGCGGAAAGTCTTGGTTTAAAACAGATTCTAGCAAATTCCTTATATAGGCCTCTTCATTCCTTACGACCAGTAAAAAAGAAAAAACCAACGGATTTTCGATGGTAAATCACCCGCTCTCTACCTGCTGTCGGGATGCAAAGAATCCTGCCACACAAGGAAGCCATTGATTTATCACTTGGACCATCGGAATAAGATTTCAGATGACCTGTCAACGGCCAAGGCACTCCATGTGAAACCTCACCCTCCCTGAGGCGGTTGGTTTCCACAACGTCTCTGGAAGGAGGTCAAACCCCTGCTCCCTCCTCCTCTAACCGGTTTCACTTCATCACTATCATAACATAACATGGGCTTGTTTTTTCTACAATTACGGACCCCTCTCTTGTAAACAATTACATATAATCCCTCTTATTATTTCGATCCCGAGCACCATTTTATCAAAGATTGATTTTCATCTTATCATGTTTCAGATTGTTTTGCGGAGGATTCAACTGCAAATAGTTCTTTTAACGAAGGTTTTCTCCCCAAGGGTAGCAAAAACACATCTTTGGTCTTATCCCTTAGGATTCCTCCACTTGCAGGAAAGGACCCTCCATCGATTCCTGCAAACGTCGGGAACTTCCCATCCCCTCTGTCTGATCCACCTCTCCCTCCAATAGATGAAAACCACCCCGTCTTGGGCGGGGTGGTCGAGGATCTATTCAGCTTTCACTCCACGTATGCCAATATCCCGACGATAGTGAACCCCCTCAAAACTGATAGATTCCACACGTCGATATGCGGCTTCTCGCGCTGACTGCAAATCCACACTCCAGGAGGTGACAGCCAAGACCCGGCCCCCTGCCGTGACCAGAGTTCCTTCTTCCCAAGCGGTGCCAGCATGAAACACCATCGTGTCCTCGGGATCAACAGAAAGCCCTTGGATCTCCTTTCCCTTCACCACATCCCCAGGATAACCTGCAGAGGCCATCACGACACAGACCGAAGCTTCGGGCTTCCACTGGATCGATAGGTCCTGCAATCGCCCTTCCGTAACGGCTAATAAGATCTCCGCCAGGTCGCTGTCCAGCCGAGGAAGTACCACTTGGGTCTCGGGATCTCCGAAACGGGCATTAAACTCGATCACCTTGGGACCCGCAGCAGTCATCATCAGACCAGCGTAAAGGACCCCCCGATAGTGAAGCCCTTCTTTCTCCATTCCTCGGGCCATGGGTTCCAGAATCTCCATCACGATCTGCTGGATCCTCTCCTCCGAAATCTGAGGCACCGGACTATAGGCTCCCATTCCCCCGGTGTTAGGACCTTGATCTCCATCGAAAACCGGCTTATGGTCTTGAGCCGGGACCATCGGACGAACAGTTTCGCCGTCGACGAAAGCCATCAGAGAAATCTCTTCTCCCTCCAGATACTCCTCGACCACAATCTCTTCCCCTGCCTTGCCAAAGGCACGGAATGTCATCAGATCTTCCACCGCTTTTTCCGCCTCATGCAGGGTGCGGGCCACAATCACTCCCTTGCCCGCCGCCAAACCGTCAGCTTTCACTACGATCGGCGCCCCTTGCTCGCGGATATACTCGATGGCGGCCTCTGAATCCTTGAAAGCGCGGTATCTCCCCGTGGGGATTCCATACTTGTCCATCAGATCTTTGGCAAAGCGCTTGCTCCCTTCCACCTGGGCCGCATTTTTCCGCGGCCCGAACACCGCCAGTCCCGCTTTTTCAAAAGTGTCCACAACTCCCGCCATCAGGGAGGCTTCGGGACCGACTACAGTCAGATCGATCTGATTTTCCTGGGCAAAGCGGACCAAGGCTTCCCCATCAGTGGGGGAGATGGAGGGGGTGACAGCATGTTCCCCCATGCCGCCGTTACCGGGAGTGCAATAAACTTGGGTCACCTGGGGACTCTGCATCAATTTCCAAAGGAGGGCATGTTCCCGCCCCCCACTGCCAATCACCAATACACGCAAATTCAGACACCGCCTTCTGCAAGAAATAAATCCAATGTTCCCCGTGCACTCCGGGGCTTGTCCATTTCCTGGAAGAGGACCTAAAAAACCGGACAGAGAGGGCAGGGGCGCCCACCGACTGGATCCGATCTGTCCGGAAAATCTTCATCTGCTTATCCCAACCCTAAACTGACTCCAAACAGGAGGATCGTCACCACGATAAAGATAAAGGCCCAATCCCCTTTCACCTCGGATATCGGTCCCTTTTCCCCCTGGACAGAGGGATGAGACATGATTCCGCTCATGGCGATCGCAATCAAAAAATAGATTCCTGCTGCCACCCGGATCGCGTACTCCCAGGATAATGGCTCGTACCAGCCCAGGAAACTGACCAGCCACAAGAGGGAAATCGTAGCGACAACGATCAAGATCGACCAACGAATCACATACATGATCCACCCTCCCCGGCGTTCTGGTTTTGATATCTATACGCCAGCAAGGGAGGAGGTGTTAATAGGAATCAGTGCTTGAAGTGTCGGGTATGTGTGAACACCATGGAAATTCCATGACGATTCGCTTCGTCGATGGACTCCTGATCCCGGATCGAACCACCGGGCTGGATAATCGCCGTCACTCCCGCCGCTATCGCTTCTTCCACTGTGTCCTTCATCGGAAAGAATGCATCCGAGGCGAGAACCGATCCTTTACTCCGGTCCCCTGCCTGTTCGATGGCAATGCGGGCGGCACCCACTCGGTTCATCTGTCCCGCTCCCACCCCGACGGTGGAGAAATCCCGGGCCAGCACAATCGCATTGGATTTCACATGCTTCACCACTTTCCAAGCGAACAGGAGCTGCTCCCATTCCTCTTCAGAGGGTTCACGACGTGTCGCCACGGAACACTCTTCCCGGGAGACGGACTTGACATCCCGAGCCTGTGCCAACGCTCCCCCGCCCACGCTGCTCACACGGATGCTTTCTTGCGCTCCTTTGGACAAATCCCCTACACGGAGCAGGCGCAGGTTTTTCTTCTCCTGCAAGAGGGCGAGGGCTTCTTCTTCGAAGTCCGGAGCCAGGATGATCTCCAGAAAGATCTCCTTCAGAGATTGTGCTGTCTCCTGATCCACCCGCCGGTTGAGAGCAATGATACCGCCAAAGATGGAGACGGGATCTGATTCATAGGCTTTCCGGTACGCCTGTACCAAGCTCTCTCCCACACCCACACCGCAGGGATTCATATGTTTCACTGCCACCGCCGCAGGCTGATCAAATTCGGACACCATCTCCAGGGCGGCATTGGCATCATTGATGTTGTTGTAGGAAAGTTCCTTTCCATGGAGCTGTTCCGCTGTGGCCACCGTCCCGCTCCCGGAAAGCGGTTCCCGATAGAAGGCCGCCGACTGGTGGGGATTCTCCCCGTAACGAAGCTCCTGGGCCTTTTCAAAGGTGAGTGTCCACTTCTCTGGGTGAGTCTCTCCGGTTTGCCCCGTCAGGTAAGCGGCGATCAGGGCATCATAGGCAGCAGTGTGGCGAAAGGCTTTGGCTGCCAACCTTTCTCGGGTGGATCTCTGCACTCCACCCCGCTGGATCTCTTCCAATACCAGCTCGTAGTCTGCGGGATCCACTACCACCGTCACATCGCGATGGTTTTTCGCAGCCGCTCGCACCATGGATGGGCCACCGATATCGATATTTTCGATAGCCTCTTCCCAGGTTACTCCCGGTTTGCTGATCGTCTGCTGGAAGGGGTAGAGGTTGACCACCACCAGATCGAAGGGGTCGATGTTTTGTTCTCCCAGTTGCCGAGTATGGTTTTCCAAATCTCGTACAGCCAGTAACCCCCCATGGATCCGGGGATGCAGAGTTTTTACCCTCCCATCCAGTATCTCAGGAAAACCGGTCACTTCGGATACACCGATCACGGGAATCCCTGAATCCACCAACCTTTGCCGAGTACCTCCGGTGGACACCATCTCCACGCCCTGTTCGGAGAGTTTTTTCGCCAAATCTACGATTCCGGTCTTATCCGATACACTGATCAATGCTCGTCGGATCGATTTCAAGCTGGACATCCTCCTTTTCAGGCCTCTGATGTAGTCGGTCTCAGGATGGGCACCAAAGTTCTGGCGGGCCAAAGTCACTCCCTATAACCCACTCCCTCCGATATTTCACCAATTTCTCGAATCCCGCTTACTCCTTCCCCTCAGGGGAATGGATCTCGCCGGTCAGCCATTTGCGAACCACCATGGGGTAGAGGTTGTGTTCAACAAACTGAATCTTCTTGCGCAAGGAGTCTACGGTCTCCCCTGGTTCCACCAGCACCGGCTTTTGGTCGATAATCGGACCGGTGTCGATCCCCTGATCCACCCAGTGCACTGTGACGCCGGTCCAGCGGACTCCATAATTCAAGGCTTGCTCCGGGGCATCTTTCCCCTGGAAGGCTGGAAGTAGAGAGGGATGGATATTCAGGATGCGCCAACGATAGGCTTCCAGTAAAACAGGACCCACAATGCGCATATATCCCGCCAGCAAGATCCGTTGGATCCCCTGTTTCCGCAATTCTGCGAGGATGGCTTCTTCATAGGCCGCTTTGTTTTCGTAGTCTGAAGGACGAAAAGCCATGGCAGCCACCCCCAGCCGCTGGGCGCGTTCCAGTACCGGGGCTTCAGGACGGTCTGTGATCAAAAGCGTGATCGATTGGGGCCAACCCTGTCGTCGGGATTTTTCCACCAGTACTTCAAAGTTGCTACCATCTCCAGATGCAAAGACTGCGATACTCAAGCTAAATCCCTCCCAGTCCATGTCACCCCGCTGCCTTGGGTCACCTCTCCGATCACATAAGCCCGCTCTCCCGCCTCTGCAGCGGTTCGCACAGCC
Organism: Kroppenstedtia sanguinis; assembly: GCF_050433445.1. NCBI lineage: Bacteria > Bacillati > Bacillota > Bacilli > Caryophanales > Thermoactinomycetaceae > Kroppenstedtia > Kroppenstedtia sanguinis. Next base: position 189,486 of record NZ_JBNPXF010000002.1, read on the forward strand.
AGATCCGCCTGCTCTTTGGGGACACAAAGAACCATCCCGATTCCCATGTTGAAGGTGCGGTACAGATCCTCCTCAGACAAGTTTCCTTCCTGGGCCAGGGCTTGGAAGATCTCCGGCTGCGGCCAAGCTCCCCGGTCGAGACGCACTCCGCATTCCAGCGGAAGCATGCGAGGCACATTTTCTTCCAAACCTCCCCCGGTGATATGAGCGCCCCCTTTTACCTGACAAGCCTCCATCAAAGCTTGGAGGGCGCGCACATAGATGCGGGTGGGCGCCAGCAGTGCATCTCCCCAAGTCCCCTCCCCCCAGGGCACCTGTTCTGCAAGTCGTTTCGGTCCATCCGCTAGCAGAATCTTCCTTGCGAGGGAGAAGCCGTTGCTGTGCAAGCCGTTGGAAGCCAGACCCACCATGAGGTCTCCAGGCTGGATATGCTCTCCTCCCAGCAGCTGATCCCGTTCTACAGCACCGACGGCAAAGCCGGCCACATCATATTCCCCATTGGAATACATGCCCGGCATCTCCGCTGTCTCACCGCCGATCAAGGCACAACCCGCTTGCTCACAACCATCGGCGATTCCCTTGACCACAGCTTCCGCTTGATCGGGCAACAGCTTTCCTGTAGCGAGATAATCGAGAAAGAAGAGCGGCTCCGCCCCCTGGACGATCAGATCGTTGACGCACATGGCGACGCAATCGATCCCGATGGTATCATGACGATCCATGGCAAAGGCCAGCTTCAACTTGGTTCCCACCCCGTCGGTGGCGGCCACTAACACAGGCTCCCGGTAACCGGACAGACGGAAAAGCCCTCCGAAGCCCCCCAGGTCTCCTAGGACTTCCGGACGACGGGTCCGTTCTACATGTCCTTTGATGCGTTCTACCGCTTCATTGCCAGCGTCGATGTCAACCCCCGCCTGTCGATACGCTTCACTCATCGGCTCTTCCCCTCCGCAACCTGTGGCAATTCTCCTTCGATTGCCGTCGGATATTTTCCGTTGAAACAGGCGAGACAATGACCGCAATCTCCCAGTTCCGGGGATTTCCCCACAGCCCGGATCAATCCTCCCTCACTCAGAAAGGAGAGGCTATCGGCCCCGATGAGCTCCCGAATCTCTTCCACACTGTGCTTGGCGGCGATCAATTGCGTCCGGTCAGAAGTGTCGATCCCGTAAAAACAGGAGTAACGGACCGGCGGGGAACTGATCCGGACATGAACCTCCTTCGCCCCTGCCTCTTTCAACATCCCGACGATGCGGCGGCTGGTGGTTCCCCTGACGATGGAGTCATCGATCATCACGACTCGTTTTCCCTCCACCACCTTGCGCACCGCGGACAATTTCATCTTGACTCCTTGCTCCCGCAGGTGCTGACTGGGCTGGATAAAAGTACGTGCGACATAGCGATTTTTAATCAACCCCAGTTCATAGGGAATCCCCGCCGCCTCTGCAAATCCGATCGCCGCCGAGGTGCTGGAGTCCGGCACACCGGTGACGACATCCGCTTCCACCGGCGCCTCTCGGTAGAGCTCCTTACCGAGGCATTTACGAGCGCCATGTACATTGATGCCTTCGATATCACTATCTGGCCGAGCGAAATAGATATATTCAAAAGAACAGACCGCATGGGGCGCCGGCTCCGCAAAACGGAGGGAGCGCAATCCCTTTTTCCCTTTCAGATCCAAGACCAACAGCTCTCCCGGTTCAACCGTGCGCAGATGGTCCGCCCCGATCACGTCAAAAGCACAAGTCTCGGAAGAAAAAACGTAAGCATCACCTAACATCCCCATGGACAGAGGACGTAACCCATGGGGATCCTGGACGACCAGCAACTGGTCGTTGGTCAGGATCAAAAGAGCATAGGCACCCACCAGCTGGTTGAGAGATTCTTTCACCGCCTCCTCCAGACAAGACGCCTTGGACTGGGCGATCAGATGAGCGATCACCTCAGTGTCGGAGGAGGTGTGAAACACCTCCCCCTGACTTTCCAACTCCTTCTTCAGCCCTTCGGCATTGACCAGATTCCCGTTGGTGGCCAAGGCCAACTGACCGACGACGGCATCGTGGAAAACCAAGGGCTGGGCATTGGTCAACAAGCTCTCTCCCGAGGTGGCATATCGCACATGGCCGATGGCAGTATCCCCGACCAACCCTTTGAGGATCTCCCCGTTGAACACTTCATGGACCAACCCCATACTCCGGTGGTAACGAAAACCCGTGCCCCCCGTCGCTACGATCCCTGCGCTCTCCTGTCCCCGATGCTGCAAGGCATGGAGTCCATAGTAAGTCAGCTGGGCGGCATCGGGATGACCGACAATGCCAAAAACCCCGCACTCCTCGTTTAGTTCGTCGAAGACAGATTCATCATCCATGGGATCGCCCCTTCCCAATCGGTTTTAAGCTGTCGTACCGATGTATCGACTACATGCTTGTCGTTGATGCATACCGAGAGTGTGTCTCCTCCTACCCTTCCGATTGCGCTACAAGCTACCCCGTGATGGGTCGCCAATTCCCTCAAGGATTCCGCATATTCTTCAGGGACACTCAGTACCACTCTGGATTGGGATTCACTAAACAGGCAGACTATAGGTTCCAGGGGAGTCTTCATCTGAATCCTGGCTCCGAGACCCTTGCCAAAACAGGATTCGGCCAGAGTGGTCACCAGTCCCCCTGTCGAACAGTCATGAGCTGAGGAGACCCATCCTTTTTCGATCGCATCCAAGATCACCCGATACAGCTTTTTCTCCTTCTCCAAATCGATCGCTGGCGGAGGTCCGGAAATCTCCCCTTCCATCACCAGCTGAAGCTCGCTACCACCCAGTTCTGGAAAAGTCTCTCCCAGAAGGAAGATAGTATCCCCCTCCTGTTTGAATTCCTGGGTGGTGATATGATCGCGACGGTGAACCAATCCCACCACTCCCACCACAGGCGTGGGATGAATGGTTCCTTTGGATTCGTTATATAGACTGACATTTCCACCGACGACCGGTGTCCCCAGCACCCGACAGGCCTCACTCATCCCGTCAACAGCTTCTTCCAGTTGCCAGAAGACCTCCGGCTTTTCCGGACTTCCGAAGTTGAGACCATCGGTGACCCCCAGAGGTTCGGCGCCGGAACAGACCACATTGCGTGCCGCCTCAGCCACAGCGATCGCGCCGCCCTTCGCCGGGTCAAGATAAACATAACGACCGTTCCCATCCGTAGACATCGCCAAAGCTTTGTCCAAGCCCTCCATCATGATCACAGCCGCATCGGAGCCCGGCCGGACGGCTGTGCTGGTGCGGACCATATGATCGTACTGACGATATACCCATTCCTTGCTGGCCACGTTGGGAGACGAGAGAACCTTTTTCAAGGCTTCCTGGGGATCTGCCCCCGTCAGGGACTCTGCCGGACACAGATCGGCAAATTGGCGGTAATAGGCGGGCTCTTTCCCTTTGCGGTGGACCACAGGGACATCGTCCACCAGTGTATTGACAGGAATGTCCGCCACCAACTTCCCCTGATGCCGAACCCGGTAACGACCGTCATCGGTCACCCGTCCCACTACCGCTGAGGATAATTCCCATTTGTCCAGGACTTCCCGCACCTCATCCTCTTTGCCTTTCTCCACCACCAACAACATCCGTTCCTGGGATTCGGAGAGCAGCATCTCGTAGGGGGTCATCCCCGTTTCCCGCTGCGGAACCTCATCTAGATTCAGTACCATGCCCGAACCGCCTTTAGCAGCCATCTCCGTGCTGGAGCTGGTCAGCCCGGCGGCTCCCATATCCTGAATCCCAATCAGAATTCCTTTTTGCACCAACTCCAGGCAAGCTTCTAGGAGCAGTTTTTCCATAAAGGGATCTCCTGCCTGAATGGAGGGACGTTTCTCCCCGGAATCTTCCCCTAACTCTTCAGAGGCGAAGGTGGCTCCGTGAATACCATCGCGCCCGGTACCGGCTCCCACATAGATCACTGGATTCCCAGTTCCTGTGGCGATCCCCTTTTGCAATTCATCATGGGATAAGACTCCGACACACATGGCATTGACCAGAGGATTTCCTTCGTAGCTCTCGTCAAACTCCACTTCTCCGCCAACAGTGGGAATCCCAACTACATTTCCATAGTGGGCGATCCCCGCCACGGATTGTTCAAAAAGATAGCGAACCCGGGGGTTGGATATCTTTCCGAAACGAAGAGAATTGAGCAGAGCCACTGGCCGGGCTCCCATGGAAAACACATCCCGGATAATTCCCCCGACACCGGTGGCCGCACCTTGAAAGGGCTCCACCGCCGTCGGATGGTTGTGGCTCTCAATTTTGAAGACCACCGCTTGGCCATCTCCGATATCCAGGGCACCTGCCCCTTCCCCTGGGCCTTGCAGGACTCTGGCTCCCTCCACAGGGAACCGGCGCAAGAGCGGTTTCGAGTTTTTGTAACTGCAATGTTCCGACCACATCACACTATAAATCCCCAACTCCGTCCAGTTAGGCAATCCTCCGAGATGATCGATGATCAGTTGATACTCATCTGCGACCAACCCCAGCTCCAGATATAGCTGCTGCTCTTTGATTTCCTCCGGGGTCGGCTCAGACTCCGTTACCCGCTCCACCACGGATTCCCTTATCCTTTGTTCAGGCTGCACCATACATCCCCTCCCAGGTTTGAAGCATGGATTGAAACAGACGAACGCCGTCGGCAGTTCCCATCCAATCATAGATCGCCCGTTCCGGATGGGGCATCAATCCCAGCACGTTTCCCTGCGAGTTGGTCACCCCGGCGATGCCGGACACGGAACCGTTGGGGTTTTCTCCGGAATAACGGAAAACGATGCGCCCTTGGTCCTCCAATGTCTTCAGAGTCTCTGGATCACAGTAGTAATTTCCTTCCCCATGAGCGATGGGAAAATGAATCTCCTCTCCGGCTTCATACAGACGGGTAAAGGGAAGCTGATGATTCTCCACCCGTAAAGATTGGATGGCACAGCGGAATTGGAGGTGGTCGTTCACCCGCATGGCACCCGGGAGCAGCCCCGCTTCCAAGAGTATTTGGAAACCATTGCAAATTCCGAGGATCAGCTTCCCCTTTTCCGCTGCCTCCGCCACGGAATCCATCACAGGAGAGAAGCGGGCCAGTGCCCCTGTACGCAGGTAATCTCCATAGGAGAATCCACCGGGCAGAATGATGGCATCATAGGTTTCCAGGTTGCCTTCGGTATGCCAGACCAGGTCCACCGGACGATCCAGAATCTCCCGCACCGCTTTGGCACAGTCTACATCACAGTTGGAACCGGGAAAAACCGGAACAGCGAATCGCATAATTAGGCCTCCTTTTCCAGTCGGTACTCGTAATCCTCGATCACCGGGTTGGCCAACAACTGCTGACACATGGCATCTACCCGTTTTCCCGCCTCGGCCTCATCTGTGGTGTTCAGCCAAAGCTCCATCGTTTTGCCGATCCGGACTCCTTCTACTTCAGCGTAACCGAGAGAATGAAGGGATCCCTTGACAGCAGTCCCTTGGGGATCCAACACACTGGGTTTCAGACGAACTGTGATCATCGCTTTATACATGGGCTTCCCCTCCCAAACGGTGCCAAATTTCGCGATAGGCATCTTCCACATGACCCAGATCCCGTCGGAATCGATCTTTGTCCAACTTTTCATAGGTTTGCCGGTCCCAGAAGCGGCAGGTATCCGGAGAGATTTCATCGGCGAGGAGAAGCTCCCCCTGGCTATCTACTCCGAACTCAAGCTTGAAATCCACCAATATGATCTCTTTCTCAGCCATCAGCACCGACAAATGCTGATTCACCTGAAGAGCAGCCTCCCGCATACCAGTCACCTGTTCTTCCGTCGCTAATTGGAGCAGAGCGATATGATCTTCATTGATCAGAGGATCTCCCAGCTTATCGTCCTTCAAATAGAACTCCACCACCGGTCGAGAAAACTCCCGCCCCTCCTCCAATCCCAGACGAGAGGCGAGGGAACCCGCTGCCCGGTTACGAACCACCACTTCTACCGGCAAAATCGTCACATGTTTCACCAGCTGTTCCCGGGGGGAGAGGGTGCGCAGGAAATGATGGCGGACCCCCTTGCCTCCCAGGTACTCAAAGAAAAAGGCGCTGATCCGGTTGTTCAGCTCTCCTTTCCCCGCGATATGCCCCTTCTTTTCCCCATTAAAGGCGGTGGCATCATCTTTGTACTCTACACGGACCTGATCCGGATCTTCCGTAGAGAAGATTTTTTTAGCTTTTCCCTCGTAAAGAAGCGCTTCCCGGTTCATCTGATTCCCCTTCTCTCGTTAGTACTACTTTGAGAATGGCTGGTTTAGCTCAAAGCAGTACTAGAAATTTGGTGATTTACGTCCCCAGCGAACAAGGGGAACATCGCAGAAAAGCGAGGGTGAAGATTGGATTCGCCTCTGTCCCCATCGAGAGTCTCACGATGGGCTTTACCAGTGAGCCAAAACGACTCCCCCTCCTGCTCCATTTGACTGAAACACTCGATCCTAGTGCCTGAAGGAGCATTCCTTCCTTTTTAGACGATCGGGGAGGAGTTCTCATTCCAGCGCCATAAAGACGCCGAAACTCCCTCTCGCAACAACTTTTCCTCACATCCGAAGGCTGGATCAGAGCAACTCCAAACGGCGAAAGATATCATCCACTCGCTTCAAGTGGTAACGCGCATCAAAACAATCCTCCAACTCCTCCGGGGACAAGATGGATGAAATTTTATCATCCTGCTCCACCAACCCTCGGAAGGAACGCGCTTCTTCCCAGGCCTGCATCGCCAACCTCTGAACCCGATCATAGGCTTCTTCCCGCTTCAGCCCTTTGTCGATCAGGGTAAGCAATACCCTTTGTGAAAAGATCAGACCGTAGGTTCGTTCCATGTTACGTTTCATATTTTCCGGGAAGACAGTCAGGTTCTCTACGATCCCGGCAAAACGGTTGAGCATATAGTTCAACAGAATGGTGGTATCCGGCAGGATCACCCGCTCCGCTGAAGAATGGGAGATATCCCGCTCATGCCAAAGGGCTACATTTTCAAAGGCAGTCACCATGTGTCCCCGCACTACCCGAGCCAACCCCGTAATATTTTCCGATCCGATCGGGTTCCGTTTGTGAGGCATGGCCGAGGAGCCTTTTTGCCCTTTGCCAAAGGCCTCCTCCACTTCCCGGGTTTCGCTCTTCTGCAGTCCCCGTATCTCTACAGCGAACTTTTCCAGCGAGGTGGCGATCAAACTTAAAGCCGCCAGGTATTCCGCATGGCGATCCCGCTGCAAGGTTTGGGTGGAGATAGGCGCTGGCTTCAGGCCCAGTTTTTCACAGACGTAAGCTTCCACAAAGGGATCAATATTGGCGTAGGTCCCGACCGCTCCGGAAATCTTGCCGACGGCCACTGTCTCCATCGCCCGCACCAATCGTTCCCGGTTTCGTTTCATTTCCGCGTACCACAGGGCCATTTTCAACCCAAAGGTCGTCGGTTCGGCATGGACTCCATGGGTGCGGCCCATCATCACTGTATTCTTGTGTTCCAGAGCTTTCTTTTTCAAAACGGCAATAAACCGATCTACATCCTGCAACAAAATCTGATTCGCCTGGCGCAAGAGATAAGAAAGTGCAGTATCCACCACATCTGTGGAGGTGAGGCCGTAATGAACCCACTTGGATTCCGATCCCAGGGTTTCTGACACCGATCGGGTAAAAGCGACTACATCATGGCGGGTCTCTTGTTCGATCTGCAAAATCCGTTCGACATCGATCCGAGCGCCTTTCCGAATCTTGACTACATCTTCCTTTGGGATGACTCCCAGCTCCGCCCAAGCTTCACAGGCGAGGATCTCCACCTCCAGCCAGGCGCGGTAGCGGTTTTCATCGGTCCAGATGGACCCCATTTCCGGTCGGGTGTAACGTTCGATCATCGGATGGTTTCAACTCCTCTTTTCGTTGTCAGCACTTTTATTCCATCCCAGGCGGTCCACCGTAGCCATGGCTTCTTCTGTACTTTCTCCCAGCACCGTGAGGTGTCCCATTTTCCGGCCCGGTCGACTCTCCCTTTTGCCATACCAATGCACCTTGATCTCAGGAGGAAAGTCCCGGATCTGTCCCCGCAGACGATCCACATCCTCTCCCAGAATGTTGACCATTACCGCCGGAGTCAACAGCCTCGGAGAACCCAAGGGCAGGCCTGACAAGGCTCGGATCTGTTGCTCAAACTGGGAGACAGCACAGGCATCCAATGTATAGTGTCCCGAATTGTGAGGGCGGGGAGCCAACTCATTCACCCACAGGGAGCCATCATGTAACAAAAACATCTCCACTGCGATCAATCCCCGCACATTCAGCCCCTCTGCAACTTGACGGGCGAGTTCCTCAGCGTGATGCAAGATTCCACTCTTCACCGGTGCAGGAACGATAGACTGATGAAGGATCTGCTGGAAGTGAATATTCCACGCAGGTGGAAAGACAGCCACTTCTCCCCGGATACTTCTCGCCGCGATCACGGAGATCTCTTTTGCGAAGGAGACCCACTGTTCCAAGACATACTCCCGACCCGGCTCCAGTTCTGTGAAGGCCTCCACTTCCGCTTTAGATGGAAACACCCATTGGCCTTTCCCGTCATATCCTCCGGTGGCCGTTTTGAGAACACAGGGGAAACCCAGGGCTTGACTCCCGGAGAGAAGCTCTTCTCGGCTCTGAACCCTCCGGTATGGAGCTACGGGAACTCCCGCTTCCTCCAACGCCCTCTTTTCCCGGAGGCGATGACGGGTGGTACGGAGAAGTTCGCCTCCCTGGGGGAGAAAGGCATCTTCCTCCAATATCTTCACTACGGCATCATCCACATTTTCAAATTCGTAGGTGATCAGGTCACTGGTTTCCGCCAGTAATCGTGCCGCCTCCAGATCATCATAATCGGCAACGATATGCCGATCCGCCACCTGACTCCCTGGACAATCCTCTGCAGGATCCAATGTGACAAACCGATACCCCATCTTCTTTCCTTCCAGGATGATCATTTTTCCCAGCTGTCCGCCTCCCAAGATCCCGATCGTACTGCCTGGAAGGAGAGGCTGGTTCCCTTCCACTTTCTTCATACTCATCCCTCACCCAGTTTGGAATCCTGCCAAACTCGTTTTCGGATTTCTTCTCTTCGTTCAAGCAACTTTATTTGCAGTTCAGGACGCTTGATTCCTACTATTTCCGCGGCTAGCAAACCGGCATTGACCGCTCCAGCCTCTCCGATGGATACAGTGGCTACTGGAACCCCCCCCGGCATCTGGACAATGGACAAAAGAGAATCCAGACCGTTCAGAGTAGAGGATTTGATCGGCACTCCAATGACAGGCAACACTGTTTTTGCCGCCACCATCCCCGGTAGGTGAGCTGCTCCCCCTGCTCCGGCGATGATTACCTCCAATCCCCGTTCCCGTGCTGCCTCCGCATAACCAAACATCTCATCCGGTGTCCGGTGAGCAGACACCACTTGTTTCTCAAAGGGAATTTCCAGTTCTTCTAGCACTTCGCAGGCTTTGCCCATGGTGGGCCAATCCGAAGTGCTGCCCATAATGACTCCAACCGATGGCTTCAAGCGAATCCCTCCATCCCCAATCCCTTTTTAGAATGCCCTTGTGTAGAAATAGAAAAAGCCCGGACAGGTAAAAGGGAAATCCCTCCCGTCCGAGCACACTTCACCCTGGAAAGGCATCTCCCATAGTCCGGAAATTTACGGTTTCCGGGTAGAAACACTCAGGCCCTATCCCCAAGCATATATGAGAAATAACTTCAAGTCATTTGTTCAACTGTACAATCTAAGTTTAACAGGGTCCTCCACCCTCGTCAATCAAAGGCGAACATTAACATTCAATTTAATATAAGCGTTCGTTTTTCGCCTGAACAAGGCAAATACGTGACCAATCAGCTGCTCCCCTTGACTCCTGGATCGAAAAGAGTAGAATAGAGTAAAAATTGAGGACAAAATAAAACCGGCACCCGGGTTTTCCGGTCACCGGTTGCGTTCCTTTTACGCAGATTGAGGAACCGCTGAATCTCCCACATCGTCACCTTCCGACTTTGCCACACAGGCGGCGACCATGGCGTCACCGGTAATGTTGATGGCTGTACGGCTCATATCGAGGAGGCGGTCAACCCCAAGCACGATTCCCAAGCCCTCCAGGGGCAACCCTACGACGGGGAACACCATCGTCAACATTACAATTCCCGCGGAAGGAACAGCGGCTGTACCGATGGAGGCCAGAGTGGCGGTCAGGATGATCAAAAGTTGCTGGGTGAAGGTGAGTTCGATTCCATACACCTGAGCGATAAAGATGGATGCGACCCCTTGCATGATGGCCGTGCCATCCATGTTGATCGTGGCTCCCAAAGGCAGGACAAAACTGCTGATCCCCTTGGGCACTTTAAGACCCCGTTCCGCCTGCTCAATGGTCACAGGCAGGGCGGCTGCGCTGGAACTGGTGGTGAAACCCACTTCCATCGCCGGAAACATCGTCTTGAAGAATTTGATCGGGCTCATTTTGGCCCAGAATTTCAGAAACAGGCTGTACGTGATCCCTGCGTGAACCACTAATGCCAACAACAGCGTGATCATGTACATCGCCATGGAACCGATCATCTCCAGTCCGGCCTCACCCACAGCTTTGGCCATCAAAGCGAAGGCGGCGTAGGGAACCACTGTCATCAGCAAGTGAACCAACTTCATCATCACTTCGTTGGCTTGCTCCACAACTTCCTTGAGCCGGGCCACCTTATCACCGATCAGGGCGATCCCGATCCCGAAAGTGAGGGCAAAGAAGATGATCTGGAGCATCTCCCCCTCAGCCAGCGCCTGGATCGGATTGTCGGGAATGATGTTCATCAATGTCTCCATCACAGGAGGAGCGGCTTCGATATCCGTCTTTTCCGGTTTGTCCACATGGACCCCTTCACCTGGACCCATGACATTGGCCAGCAGCAAGGCGATGGTGATAGCGATCGCAGTGGTGATCAAATAGAGAAAAACCGTCTTGCCACCGATACGCCCCAGTTTTTTCGGGTTCCCAATTCCGGCGGCTCCCAAGACGATGGAGAAGAAGACCAGAGGAACCACGATCATTTTGATTGCTCTGATAAACAGATCACCCACTGGTGCAAACAACCATGTGTTTAGAAGGTTAAAGGCCTCAGGATAAAATTGATTGAGTATAATACCCACGATGAGGCCTAGAATGATCCCAAGAAAAGTTTTAGTTGTGAGTTTCATGCATACCACCACCTATACTTGATTCATAAATCACTTCCCGTTTTAATTAGGGCATTTTCATTGTGAAAGGGCTTACGCCCAAGGTCGAAATAGCCCACTAAACCATTATATCATACAGATATATCATACAGAAACAGCATACGGACCATTCTCATTGTGGTGGATAAAGATGCATGAACAACAACCAAAGTGTCTTGAGAGAGGCGTTTTCATTGGTAAAATGCGGGAATCAGTTGGCAAGCGCTTCGGAGGATTGATCACCCGCTTCATCCTTATAAACCAACAACCCCCCTGATCCAAATATGGATCAAGGGGGTTGTTGGTATAACTGCCTGGCAACGTCCTACTCTCCCAAGGGCCTGCGCCCTAAGTACCATCGGCGCTGGAGGGCTTAACTTCCGTGTTCGAGATGGGAACGGGTGGTTCCCCTCCGCCATCATCACCAGACGACTCAGGATGGATGTCACCCTGAAAACCGGATACAGACTGCAGAGCCAAAGATTACGAAGCAATTCAGGAGAAGTCCTCGACCGATTCGTATCCGTCAGCTGAACGTGTTGCCACGCGTACACCTCGGACCGATCTACCTCGTCATCTACAAGGGGTCTTACTCCATAAGGATGGGAAATCTCATCTTGAGGGGGGCTTCGCGCTTAGATGCTTTCAGCGCTTATCCCTTCCGCACTTGGCTACCCAGCGATGCATCTGGC